>JANWVL010000016.1 GCA_025056655.1 Candidatus Methylacidiphilales bacterium | reverse complement strand
AAAAAAACGCGACGATCTCATCACGCAGGTCGATCGCCGGCGCGCGCTGCGTGATGTGCAGGTAAATACTCTATCCCGCGATGAAGCAGTGTTGCAAGCGGAGGTGGATCAAGCTTCGAGCGCATTTCAGTCTTGCACCGACAGCTTCAGTGGGTATGCAGCTTTGGACTACCGCCGGGCAAGTCGCAGACCTATTCAGTTGAAGCAAGTCTCGCCGAGTTGCGGGGGATTTCGCTCGCTTAGGCCGACGGGCGTGGTGCTTTTCGTGATGTGTGGAGAAGCTATGGCGGTCGGGTGCGTCCTTTGTGCAATGCTGGAATCGGCGGCATCCCATCAAGCAAGCGTATCCGGGTTATCAGAGCTATCCGCAGGACTACGCAAGTATTTGGATTTAGGCACTCCCAAAGTGCTTGCAAGGTCTTGCAAATCGGTTGGCGATGTTGAGTTGGCGTCTTTCACTAATTCGCAAGGTTGCGCTTGCATGCACGAGGAACGAAACTCGGCATGCCTAGAGATACGTGACTTGGCAGGCTAATCCTCCCGTGTCGCACTTAAGCGTTTAATTTGAAGCTTTGCTGATGCGATCTGAACATCAGCGTGTGATGCGACAAGCGCCCTTACAACCAGCAAAAGCTTACCTATCGGGGGCGATTGTCTTGTCTCACTGCGCCGAGGTTTAGCAAGTTTACTTAAGTGCGGAAGCGACTATATTGTATTCATGCCAATCACTATATCAGCGGCTGTATGTGTAAAGCCGCGTGTAATTTTGTGGTGTATCGGGCAGACTGTTGGACTTTACTGTAGGGCGAACAACGCTCTCTGACGCGCGTTCGCGTCTGTATACGCTACAAACCAAACCACCATCGCCGTCGCTGGGAAACGATTGAAGAGTTGCTGTTCTTAGTGAGGCTCAACGCCCGCGCCTGTTGCACAAAAGCGGAGAGATCTTGCTTTAAAGCGCGGCTGAGCGTGGCAGCTTGAGGGTAACGTCCACCAGCCGACGGCGTAAGCCAACTGGGGCATCTAGCATTGTACAGATACGTGCCGCACCAACCCCGCCCGAGCCACCGCATCGCGCAACCTCTGTTCCCCACAGACTATGAGCGTATTTAAACAAATCGAGTTAGTGATCATCAAAGCGGTACCTCTTGAGGTGGGTGTCGCGCTAGCAAACGCGCTCAACGGTGAATATACCTGCGAGTTGGGCACAGTGACGGTTCGCTTCTCTCAAGGACAAGCCTTGGTCAAGTCCTATCCTGTTCCTCAAGGGGGAATGTCACGTGCTCTTGGTCGGCTCGGCGGATTTCATCGCTATCCTGCTTGGCTTTTTGAGGGCGTGCTACTCAGGACAACTTGCCGTTCGCAAGGAGAGCGCCTGAGCGCGCACTCTCAGCAGATCGCGCTTTCAATGATGAAGCGCGAGAGGAAGTGCATATTGTCCTCTGGATGCTAGGGCCGAGAAACCAAGCAAGCACAACTTTCTTTTTACACTCGTGGCGTGTTTGTTATAAAGGTAACAAGCCGAAGCCAGCAGGAGGCGCGCGCTTTCTGCGAGCGATAGAGCGTCAAAGACGACTTCCATAGCTTTGGGCGAATTCATTGGCGAGAGGTTCGGGTGATACATAATCATAACTGCCGCGCGCGTTAGCGGTGTGCTGAAGGCTTCGACAAGCGCCTCCTGCGAGAGAGACGGGTTAGGCGGATTGACTTGATGCGCTTGTTAGTCACACTAGCGATGCAGCATGGTCAGGAATGGCTCTGCTCTATACAGAACTTGTATGTTGCCAATGCACGCATAGATAGTTGATTCAAAGAAGGTATAACCCAGTCGGGCACGGATGCACGGAGGACGCGGAGAAGACACCTCTTGCTTTGCCTAGAATTAGCTTTGGCACGGGTAAGAATAGGCTTGGTGTGAAGTTGCCAGGCGAAAGTGTCGCAATATGCCAATGCTACTACTTAGAATTAAGATGAACAATAAATCTTTTGTTTGCTGCGACGCCGTATGGCGGAGGAATTATAGACAGACCATCGCAAACTGCAACTGCGCTTGCCCATGGCGACTTTACTCTCCGCGCAGGCGCGTTTTTTGTATTTCCTTAATCTTATGTAGCGCTTTCTTGAGATGCTTGTCTGCGGTTTCTAGAGACGTGCGCACCTCTGCTAGGTAGCTGGGATCCATGTTATCTAACGACTTAGCGGTCTGCTCTGCTGCGAAGTCATAGTGCCGCGAAGCGGCCACGAGCTCAGTATGGACTTCGAGCATGGATGCTGGTGGAGACAATTTTCTTACCATTTCTCCCGCAGTAGTAATCATCGCCAAATTCGCAGCCATCCTAATTCTCCATTCAGTGCTCACAATCAACGACGGAAATTGCGCGGCTTGTGTATATAATTCATTGATATTCTCAAGCGCTTTATCATAAATATCAAAAACTTTTGAGATCTCGTTGAAGTATGCGACCTCTGAACTTGAAAAGAGGCTGGGTTCTGGTGTCTCGCTAGGTATAAGCGTCGGAAGCGGCGCAGGCGTAGCAGTGGGTGGCTTAAAGGTTGCTGCAATCACGGTCGGATTCTGGGACACATAAGTAACAGAAATATTAGGATCGGATTGCTGTGTTTGCTGTCCGATAAGCGCTAAGGCAAAACAGCTGATGCATGTCGCCGGCAACGTCAGCGCTGCTATTCCTACAAGCCGCCTCTTAGACTTATGTCTGGAATTATCCTGGGTTTGCATAGATTAACCTCCCACTACAGGATTATATACATGCATTAGCGGTTGTTAACCAGCTTTTTCGCCGTGTATCCCTTGCTCAAGAGACTCAGCATCCTCTGGTTATACGGCTGTTGAAGGTTTCTGTTGCTTGATTTCGATCATTGGCTTTTGGAAAACCATCACACGAGGTTAACTTCGTCTTTTACGCATCGTCTTCGCACAGTCAATTATTCATCAGGTGTCAGAAGGTAAGCGGGGTTCCACCAGATGAACTCTTGGGCAAGATTAAAGCTGTGCGCCTCGCATAGCGAGATTACGAGTTTGTAGTGGTATAGGCTTCGGGTAGGCAATCCCTTATTCCACGCCCCTGTGAATAAGTTAGCTTCCGCTTGGCTTGATCGCGCAATAGAATTGTTGAGCGAACGCTGGGAATCACTCTACGTATTCTTTTGCACTAACATTTCAGCAATCCTTTTTTCATTATTAGTCCAAAAGGAGGACTTGTTATGATTAAATCAACGCTGTCAGATTCCATTTGACGAAGAAGGTACATGCAATCCCCAAGGTATATCTGACCGTAGCTTGTCTGATAGAGAGTCTCATCATCGTTGCTGATGTTAAGGATAGCACATAACAGTGACTAAATGTGGTGCTTGTCAAGGCGCAGGGCAAGGTGAGCGTGAGGGGGGCTTCGGTCGGCGCGATATTGGTTTCTTCTAGCGGGAGCACGATAATCTTCGCGTCTTAGAGTTGTTGCTCGGCGGTCAGGGTGAGGGGCGCGTTTGTGATCAGGATGGCAACGGTGAAGCGCTCGCAGAAGGCGCAGTATTGCCCGTAGAAGGTCGCTAGCTCATTCCAGCTCAGGGTGTTGTCCTCGGCGTCTTTGCGGTATTTGACTTGGATGGCGAAGGTGTCGTCGTCCTTGGTGATGGCGACGAGGGGGATGCCTGTGTCGGCGGAGCGGTGGTTGTGTTGTCTGGCGAACTCGTTCCAGGGGACGATGCGCTGGATGATGTCGCGCCAGTATGAGTGGGCTCGGATGGCGAGTCCGGCGCGTCGTTCGGCGATGGCGTCTTGGTGGCGCTGGTGCAGGGTAGGCTATTCATGGGCAGCGAGAGTGAATTACTCGTTCATCTCGTTATGTATCATTATATATACATCAATTATGCTAGAGGCGCAATGTGCTTATGACTTATATTCTAGTACAAGAGTCATGCCCACAATCGCCGAGCCTATCTCCACAAGCGCAAAACCAGCGATGCCGTATTTGGCTACGCTACGCAGCAAGACAAAGCGACGCGGTTAGGCGTCCGCACCAAACACTATTGCTCGGCTGGCAGGAATGAGTCACTGGACAGAACTAGACTGAACGGCGCTAACGCCAGAGGCAGCGGGGCTATTCGTGCACGGCTACAAGGTGCACATGCGACCGTGACCAAAACTCTTGCTGCGCTGCGGGGGGCTCGGCGGCGTTCAATCTCAGCATCCTCAGCGGCGATAACCTGCGAGCGTTGAGAACGCAACGCGAGCGGTCAGAGTCACCTTCCTTTAGGGAGCATGGTCGAAGACCGAGATGTGAGGGTGATGAGGAACGGGGTATGAAAATGAGGACTGGTTCAGTGCCTACCTCGCGCTATAAAAATTCTACCGCAAAACATTCATGATCATCATGATCTTCATGCCTTGTGCCTTTGTGTTAACGATTCGTCAGGGTATGAAGATGAAGATGGGATTAGAACCTTCCTCACGCCGTGAAAATTTCTCACATAACCTTCATAACATTCATGCTCTTCATGGCTGGCAGGGAGGGCGATAAAGCACAAGGTATGAAGATGAATATGAAGATGAAGATGTGATCGGAAATTTCCTCACGCCGTGAATATTTCTCGCATAACCTTCATAACCTTCATGCTCTTCATGGCTAGCTGGGAGGGGGGGATAAAGCACAAGGTATGAAGATGAAGATACGATCGGAAATTTCCTCACGCTGTGAAAATTTCACGCAGAACCTTTATGATCTTCATGCGACTGCGCAGAGCGCGTCTTGTGCGAGGGAAGCATACCCTTGCGAGAGCAAGAGACGCTTCTTGGGGAAGTGATGCCCTTTGACGAAATTGCAGGGGATTTCGTCACGATGTAAAGGGCCAAGGCGGACTTGCGACTGTATTAGTTGATAGAACGATGATTTATCATCAACATCAAATCATCGGCACATAATATAAGCTTAAGATGACTTTATAATTTGATTGTAAGCGAAATCATCCATGAATTTTCGTAATAAGCAGAGACAATCGCGTATCAGTAATAACTAATATAGTCATAAAAAAAGGCATGCTATAGTTCTTTTATCCGAAATTATTGATAACTTATCAAGTCTGTTGAGGGGTTCGATGTTTTGACAAGATTTTGGAAAGATTTTGGCAATCTTTTGGCAAGATTTTGGAAAGATTTTGGCAATCTTTTGGCAAGATTGAATAATTGCATGATCATATTAATCATATTCAAAACTAAAAGTAGATGTTTGTCCGGTTGATTATCATGGCCTTTTACGATAAAATAGATACATGCTGAAAAAGAAGAAAACAGATGTAATAGACCTGGTAGATAAAAATTATCGGTTCAGGCAAAAGATAAAGCTAATCATAAAAAGGTTGGTGTTGTTTTTTATTATCTCCGTGTTAATTTCCTCTGCTTTTTTGTTTCTTCTATTCATAGACCCCCCTAAAACTTATGTAGACAAAATTAAATCCGCAGAGTTAGTGAATTGGAGTATTTATAATGAAGATGAAAACCCGTTGATTAATTATATAAGAGTTGAAAATAAGACTGATGAGATAATTCATGTAGATATTAAAATAAACTCACACGAAAACAGACAACACACTTATCTTTTAAATGGACGGAAAGTAAATATTACCGTTTATGACAATCAATATATCGATGAGTTTTCAGTGTCACTTGTAGTGTTTAATGCACATGGTTCTTATCAAAAAGACAAGAAGATATGCGAATATAACGAAGAATATATCATCAAATGCAGGGAATATTAATTATTTAATGATATTCAAGCGAGAGTAATATTTTTAATGATCGTTCTATAATTGCATTTTAATGAAGATAAGACATCCGCGCCATCGAAAATGTGTCATACGTAATTCTATTCGTTGATAGATACAACCGCCTTTCTTATCGAAGATTCTTATAGAATGCCTAATTTAATTTGTTTTTTATGTCAAGAGAAATGGAAGATAATAAAGATATTATAGATGTATAACTTAATATCTAATAAGATCAGCTATGCAAACCTCTTATGATCCGAAAATACATTGCACGAGAGGATCTGACAAAGAATCGTTTATTCCTTCCTGCAATGCTTTAGCTAAGACATCAAGAGGATAGTAATTACACAACCTTCTTATCCACCCTTTCTGATTAATCATCATCTCTCTTAATGACATAATCTTTGTTATATTCTTATTAAACAAAACAGCATTAGTAGGATATAATGATTTACTGAGAAATATTTCTATGTATTTCGTAGCTATATTCACTCCTAGCAGCCTATATTTATTATACAAGAAATGTAACAATGAATAAGCTAAGATGTCTGATCTTAACTCCTTCATTATATTTATCAATTTACCTTCAATAATAATATCTTTTAGATTTTCCGATGAATAATAATCTAATAAACTTTCCCCATTGCGCACAATTCTTTCGCTTATATTAATAAAATCCCCGGATAACATATTAATACAAATCGATCCGCCTTTTTTGACCATAGAAATAGCCTCTGGAACTACAAGTTTCATTTCGTCTATATAGTCCTGGGATGATGGCAATACTATGTGTTCATTACTAATATTGCCCATCCTCTTCCTTGCATCAATTTTAAGTTGAGCAATGGCTTCCGATAAGCTTTGAGCTGCTATTAAGCCAATAGCTGTTCCAATTCGCATAGCTTCGCCGCTCGCAAGATCATTACCACAACAATTTGCGCACAAACCATTTTTAGCAGTGCAAAATAAAGGTGATAAAATGTTTACTATCGGTTTGTTTTTACTCCTCCATAAGCCGGCAATAAATTCTTCGTCTAATTCTGTGTAAGCAGGATAATTTCTTCCTGCTACTTCTACCGGCTTTTGCAGATAACGGCCAAGCAACCATGCGCGACATTCTTCTTCATCGCGGAATATTTTTGGGTTAATCGGCATAGATCTTTTTGTTCCACAACTCTTCTCGACAACATAAATATCACCTAGTGCATATGCCAGTTTCTTCATCGTATAACCGGCCATAGCAATTTCATCGCCTTCGTTGATTTCATCTCTTTTTATTTCTATTTCATCCTCAAAATTCTTGCCGATAAAGATATGGGCAAAGGCATGAGATATATTTTGAGGTGATGTCATTTGTATAATAGCCCCAGTCTCATATTCATCCCCTTTTGTTATTTTATCGATATCTTTCAAAACAAGAGCATGGGCATATTCCTTTGCTTCTTTTGCGGAAACTTCTTTTTCGCTATATAGTTTGACAAAATGGTTGTACTTCCTCTGCCATTTTTCAATTATTTTTCCATCCACGTCAAAATCATTTAAAGAGAAGCTAACACCTGTTTTAGTCAAAGCATATAAACCGAATGACTTCAGACCGTCCAGAGTATCAACTAAGATCTTTCTATTAGTTTGTATTTGATATATCCTTGTGACGTAAGATAAAAGCATTTTTAATTCTCCCATGTTCATCTGCCTGTTAATAAATGGTATGCCAGGAGGTAGATAACTATATAAGGAAAGCCTACCCAAAGTTGTAAAAAAAACATCCTCGTCGTTATGAGAAATAATATTGCCGACGGGATCTAATAAAGGCATCGCAAAATTCTTGAACTTTACAGGAGTATTTATGACATAATCATTCAATACTGATCTTGCCCACTCAAAAAAATCGGATTGGGGAGGAGTCAGAGACAGATCAATATTCTCTGCATCTCTTGTGCCTAAGCGTATACCCATGCGAATATCTTTATCCGGAAAGGGAAGTAGTGTTGCGTCTGCAGGTCTGAAGAGATTCGAAGATGGCATCATGCGTTGTGATTCACTCAGTAAATGGTTATTTTCATGAAGAGCGAAGACATTCATCTGATCACCATCAAAATCAGCATTGAAAGCTTGGCAAACTAAGGGATGAATACCGATAGCAGCATGATTATTAACAGTGAAATGAAATGCCTGTAAATTAAGACGATGCAATGTGGGTGGGCGGTTAAGTGCCACAAAAGTTCTGCGCCCGATTTCATTCAGGGCTTCCGTTTGTTGTTGGGGAGATAATCCTGCATAATTTCTTGGGAGTTCACGGCAGAAAAGTCTTTCCGCCATTATTTTGGGCAAACTACATACGTCAAACGTCAAATGTGGATCTGCATAGATGACTGCGCGTCCACTGCGTATAACTCTTTTGCCGCATAGATGTCCGCGCCATAGGCCGTTTTTACCGAATATCCTCTTGTGTATGCCGTAAAGCGGATGATCAAAAACATCCTTTATGACATTCTGAACGATAACCCATATAGACTTTTTTATTTTAACATCATATGACTGCTTAAATATCCAATCTCCGTATTGTATGGCCCTTATCGCTGAAATATATGCTTTGGATAATGGATGAAGAGAATAAATATTATTACCGGGCATACGCGTCCAAGACGGAGTTAGATAAATATACTCGATAATAAAACTATTTAAGTCTTCTTTATTTTTGTATAGATCTTCCAGTAAATCACCGCTTCTGATTCTTTTTTTTAATTCAGATGTGGTGATCCCCATGCTCTTAGCCATATTGGACAATGCCGGCGTACGCATATAGATAGGATGAACAAGTGGAAAAGGTAACGATAAGTACACACCGGTGGGCAAAAGTTTAGAGGAAATTGTTTTATCCCTTTGGCAATCTTGTCCGTTGCAATATATAAGGCAATGGGTTGAAAAGAGATATGGGCAACCGAAGATGCATGGGTCGTAGATCCCCTTCTCTATAGGCAGCAATTTATGCGACTTCTTTTTTTTATAAAATGATAGAGGTTTCAAGTCGTGGGGGGTGAAGAATCTTACATCTTCGTTGATGAAATCTTGTTTACTGAGTTTGACTCCTTGGAGAGGTGGATCATAACTCATTTTATCTACGCTCTATCAATTCGTATGAACGCTGGGGTTGTCTACAATGGGGATGGGGCGAAGTGCATGATGAGGAAGCGGGTGTGGGTGGACTTTGCCGTTTCTATCTTTATCACAAAACTCTTGTATATTTTTTCTCTTCTCCATTATCTCTTTCTTATCGTAACGTGAGAACTTAAAAAGAAATGGGGCATATGAAGGCAAAGAGACGATAGCTTCGCCGACATCCAGTTGATTAAGCATCCAATCCTCAACTACGTGACCTTCAGTAACCTGTTCCATAGGGTCTTGAATATTTTCGCTGGTAATAAGTTCTACGCGCCTTTGTTTGCCAAATAATTTTTGCACAAATTCCCTCGTGTTGTGATCGGTAACACGAAAGGCAAAAACGGATGAACAAGCGGATAATAAGCTCATGCCTTGATGTTCGCCATAGGCTTTTATGACTTGATTGATATTTTGTAGCCCCATAATCACTTTAACACCGAGTGAGCGGCCGAAATTAAGAGCGGCGTCTATATGCTTGAGATTTGGTAATAAACGAAATTCATCTAGGATGAACCATGTGTTCCCTTCGGTTCTACTACGCCCAAGTGCTTCTTTGATTGCTAGATCTATGATGAGTCCATAGATCGGGCCAAGGGCTCCAGCCAGAGAGATATCAAACTCAATAAATGCGGTTACACCGCCCTTCTCACGCACTATTCTTCTAATGGATAAATCGCCATGTTTTCTGAAATTTCCGACGAATATTTCACGTATTCCCTGATAGAGTTCAGAGATTACGCCTTGAGTTTGAGGTGACATATCATGCGAAATATATGATCTTATAGCTCTTAAGTCCTCATGTTCTGACAGAATCTCTTTAATACCTGCAGCAGGCAAACGATCAATAAGGTCGCGAAACATGCCATTGTCGAATTTTATTTTATTCTTCTGCCACAATCTATTGAAATGAATAAAAAGAGCGGCTAAGATATCGCGCGCAGCTTGCGGGAAGAACACTTGATTTGTTTTTTCTATTTTACCCGCGAATAAACTTGTAGCCATCTCGATTGCACGATCATTGTAATCAGGTTCGTCATATAGTTCCTCAAAAATGTTCCAATAATTTTCCTCTCCTTTTAGTCCACATGCGTGTTGATCATTACTAATCACGATATCCTTTTCGCTGTCGTAGAATTCAGACAAGAAATCCCCTTTAGTGTCAAATATGATCATGACATCTTGTTTACCCAAATTGCTTTTAATTTGCCTTACTAGTTGAAATATCGCGTTAGTTTTTCCGCTCCCAATGCTTCCTACAAATAGCATATGTTTGCTAAATAGCTGATCATCCATCATCACTATTTTATTTTCATCTATTTCTTGAGGGATAAGGATACAGCGTGGATTGTCTACAGTGATATTTATATTATCGGAAAAGGTATATCCAGATAAAACAGAAAAAGCTTGCAGTTTCCTGGTACGCGCGTTTTTTGTAATATGTTTGCTAATATTGCCCATCATGATCATTATACAACAAACTCTTCTATTCCATACATTATCATAGATATGTATTACATTGGGGTATATAGTCTAATAAAAAAATATATATTGAACTTATCTTAACCATCATTTGCATTCTTATATCTTAATGTATGGAAATAAAAATACCAGGAAGATTTATTTAAGTAACACGGGATGTAAAGACTCTTATATTAATATTTTATATATTTATTAAATTTATACATTAATGTTATTTATCTTTTCGACTTAGTTTGTTGACGTTGTTTTTTTATAGCATAGACAAAAGTATACCATTCGATGGATTGCCTAAAATTAGGTACATGTGCAGTCATGCTTATAGTTCTTAAAATTAACATACGATTCATTGAATAGAGACCGCTGATTCCAATATTGCACAAAAGAAAGAATCAGCAGCTACGGACTATGTGCACACTGGAAAAAATACAGTGATCTATTGAGTTAAGATTTAATGGCGCGAATAATTTACTAGTATAATTTAGTTGATATAAGACAAAGCAGATGTCAACAATAAGATGAAACAGCAAACTAGGTTTTAAATCTCAACCGAATATTTTTATGTGCTTATGATTAAATAACTCAGGCCTTATTTCAAAATTAAAATAAAGATGTATTGAATGCGAAGATAATATCCTCCTTGATTTTAAACAATTTTTTGGACTTCTACCTTGCGCTGTGTGGTAGGTAGGCGTTCTATACAAGCGATCTTCTCCTCAGGATCATCAGGCATATTAACTGGAATTGGGGGCAAGAAGATGAATCTTTTACCCGTGCGACCTTTTCCAACTAGATAAGTGTGCCAATGTGATTTTCTTATATGTGGTGGCAATCTCCGCCCGGTCTTATTCTGTTCTAATTCTTTATAATAGCGAGACCTGGCAGCTTTAATTTTAGAACCCAATCTATATCCAACGTTCCAAATAGTTTCTTGTGGTGGTACATAAAGGCGTTGCCCTATTTTCAATTGTGGCCGCATAGGAGCTGCTTTCTTCACCTCAGGGTTTAATTCTAAATCTATGTTATCTGCAGATAGAAGTAACATGCATTGAATAGCGTTATAGAAGAGGCTTGGCAATAAATCCATGAATGTGATTTGATCTTTATTTTCCGAACTAGAAAGGATAATGTTGCTATTTTGAATTTGGCTTTGTATATCAATTTTATCCTCTATATATATTTGTGCAGCAGTGATTCGTTCATTTTTTCCTAAACTCATATCTAATATAATATTGCATAGTTCTTTTTTTCTTTTATCATCCCACATCATGGCAAATAAAATGCCTCTAATCGTGTAGAAACGATTTACCGGATCACTTTTCAATTCAAATTCTTTACCCACAGGAATGTATGCAGACCAATATGGAATATGACGAAGGGGATCTGACGGAATTTTATCGAGCTTAACTTTATCATCCCATATGATATCAAGAATTTCATCATGCACAACTAAAACATGTTTACCGGACATACGCCATGCCGATAAGGTAACGGCATAACACGCATAATTGTATATATCACCATATGTTTTTTCTAGAAAAAATTTCTTGAAGATATTAGATCCAACTGAGATGCCAGTAATATTAGCATCCGTAACGACTCTTTTTATACAATATAAAACCTCGTTGCTTTTAGCCCATGGTTCATTTTTGTCGAAAATGCTTCTATAGATCTTATCTCGCATAAACATAGCTATATAAACATGCAAATCTACATGCGAATATGTATGTGGAAGCCATTTGACCACTTTTTCCAGTTTACCACGTTCTATCTCTATTTGTTTAAAAATACCAGGGAATGCATTTTCACATTCGCTGCATAATATGGTAGGCTGCTTGATAAGTGGATGCAATTTTGTAGTCATGGCTTGAGTATATTATATACTCGTCATGAGACGACGAAAAGTCCTACAGAAGCCTTCAAAAGAAAAACAAGGCCAATGTCCCAATTAAATCATTACCCTTTTCTAATCCTATTATAATACAAAGGCAGGTAAAAAAAATACACAGATATCGCTTACTATATAATCACGAAATACCAGAGGATCATTCTGTATAATCAAAGGAAGGTTCAAATGAGAAGGAATAAAAGTGCATCGTTATTATCGTTAATATTAGGTGTGCTGTGTTTATGTTGCGGATGTTCTCTGTTCACATTTTGGTGGCTGGGATCTTTGAGTTTTTACTACACAAATCCAGAAATATCTGTCACGATATTTCTGCCTACACCTACCTCTTCATCGTATGTCTCGAAAGAAGTAGAAATCATAACCCCAGAGCTTAACAACCAACAAGAAAACACTCCGGTCATATCATCATCGTCACCAACAGTTTATCTAGAAGCAAAAAGTCATAATGCAGTACTTGATAAGCCAATGAATATATCAAATTATCCATGTTTACAGGGTTTAAATTGGGAGATTGCATATCTTATTGATGTCATAGATGGAGACACTATTAATGTGAGGTTAACGAATGGACATACGGAAAGGGTAAGATATATAGGAATAGACGCCCCTGAAAGTTATTCTCCTTATTATTATCAAGCAAATTTGGCAAACCAATCATTTCTACCCTCCGGTTCTACTTTGTATATGGCTAGGGATATAAGTGATCGTGATCAATATGGTCGTCTGCTCCGCTATGTTGTCAGCGAACATGGTTCTTTGAGTCATGAGCTAGTCCGTGGGGGTTGGGCAGAAACTTTGACTATTAATCCAGATTTACGCTGCGCCGATGAATTAAATTCACTTCAATTTGAAGCTAGAGAGTTTAAACGCGGTTTGTGGGCTTTTGGAGAATGGAACATAAAAGTGACTGATACACCTGTTCTCTATTCTACACCAGAGAGCATACATCGAGACATTGCCCCTCTACCTCAAGACCAAGAAGCATGTCATCCTTCCTATCCAGATGTCTGTATTCCTGCGCCTCCTCCTGATTTGGATTGTAATGAGATACCTTATCGTCGGTTTACCGTGTATCCCCCAGATCCTCACAATTTCGATCGTGATAATGACGGGATCGGTTGTGAAAGATAAAGTGTCAATTTATTGCGATAAAGTGGTCTTCTATATTTGTGGATCAATCAACCTAAAAATATGCCTATCAAGAAATACACGTCCCCTCTTCAATGAGCTAATGGCCTCAAGAGAGGCGTTTGCATTAGACTACCGTGAAAAACACTTCTGGTTTTCCCAAGATCCAGATACCGTAAAAGTTTTCAGTTAAAACATGAATCATTGTGCAGTAGGAGGAGTCAGTATGCTTAAACCAATAGCTGCATAATTTTAGTTTTATGTTCAAACACACTAATTGATATCAAGAGGTCATATATTTAATTCTATCGCTTTTATTTCGTTGCACAAAGAAATATTTTTGGATCTAAATACTTAAGTGGCATTGACAATAATTATTATAAGCAACATATACTCGCTTGAAGATAAGCACTAATTCCTGCATTGCACAAACGATAAAACTGAAGTTGTTGTGCCTCCACAAACTACTAAAGGCGTTTCTTTTCATCGGCCTAAGGGTGCTAGATATTGTCTCTCGCTATGTTTGATTTAACAAAACAAGGCTATTTTCCTCATATCATGTGTAACAGTATAGATATTTCACCAAAGTTTGTGTTATCATATTTATTAAAGCTATTTTCTGGATGGAGAAGGTGAATATATTTTTATCATTGATCGGTTACAGATCCTCTTTGTTTATTGGTGGTTAATTTTTTTCAAGCTTTTTAAATAATCATGATTGATAATATTTAAAATATCTTAGGCTTTTCGCTGTATATTCAAAAACAATTTTGGCGTATATGATATTTTAAAACAGTCTAATTATAACTGGAGCCTCTATTATCAGCATGATGACAAAAGTGAGTAGATCTGATTATAATATATACAATCATAAATAAGACACACTACTTTACGAATGGTGAAAATATGAATCAACTTAAAATAAGAATTAACCATGTCTCCACTAGTATAACTCATGAGTACTTTGATGGAGTTTTAAATGATTTTTTGCGTGCGCTATGTGAATTAGATGTGCTTATCAATGGAGAAAATAGTCATAATTTCAGTGCAAAAGTATTTAACAACGATGATGGTTTATCTATCGAATTATATGAAAACGAGATGGCCGATATAAATCACCGATGTGATTCTGTTATGAATATATTACAAGAAAACATAAATAATAAATCAAAATACCGATCAAGTTCAAATTGTGTTTCTCGACTGATAATCGCTTTCTTAAAAGTTATAGAAAAAATCCAAGCAATCACAGATGATTACGCTTTATTTTATAACGACATTCATATGCAATTGCCATCAGATTTTACTATAGAATCAAATAAATTTACTAATAATGACTTATCCGAATACGGAAGTATAAAGGGAGTGTTAAAAGTTGCCCTAGAAGGTGAAAATCATGTTTTTTACATCAAACCATTTTTGTACGATACTAATGTGTTATGCATTGTACATTGTGAAAATTACGATTTTTTGATTAAAAATGTAGGGAAAACTATTTACGCTCGTGGAAAATTATATATCGGAGAATTCCAAGGAAAATCGTCGCCCTATGCTATAGATATTATAGATATGGGGGATGTAGAAATAATATCTGAGAATGAAACATTATCGTTAAGTGATGTGCGGGGTCTACTTAGTGATGTTAGCTTGAACGTGCCATCCGAGATTTTTGTCTCTAAACTGCGGGCTGAGTGGGATAATGAAGATGAAATGTCTAGCAGTATATATTAAATCTTTCACTTATCATTTTTTAATCTATCCCTCATCATCCTTTTGCGCCTGTAAGACCTATATCTATCGCCTTTTGTTACGTAATATCTTCTCCTCATACATTCTTGTATGATGGATGAGTTGTGAACTGCACGGTTAAATCGCCCAATTAATTTATCTAAAGTTTCGTCTTCTCTTAAGTATACCTTCACCATATACTTTCACATCAAGCAGGTAATTTACTACTTCATCAATTCGATTGCAGTGTTGTAGTCTATGTAACCATTTACTGGCTTTTGGCCAAAGATAATAAATGGTGTCCCATTTCCACCAAGGCCTTGAGCGATATTAGTTTCTTTTGCTACCTTCTCTTTCGCTTTGATTAAACAAGCATCTTTATTATCCATGCCAATCGTGTATAAAATTTTATCCTCTATAGTTTTATCATCTAGGTTAGATAAATATATATCATAAAGGGTATTTACAAAGAGATCAGGCTTATGTTGTCCGACACAGTCTAGCAGCGATAATATATATTCTGAATGATCGCCTAAAACAGACATATAACGATGGACGATTACAAGGTTGTGTGTTTTATTTTTTCTTAAAGCGTCTATTGTATCCTTATAGAGCATCTTGGAATAAGGACATTTCGGGTCTGAAAAGACGGCAATTGTATATGTAATAGGGGCACCAACATGTATGCCTTCAATCTGATACTCGTTGACGCCAGTTAATATATCGGACGAGGAAATAGATATAGGCGGATTAGGTGTGGATTCTTCTATCGTGATTTGTCCTAACCCAGCCTCTTTTATTCTCTTCACCATCTCACTCTGTGAAGCGTAGCCTCCTATGACAATGCCATTGACAATGACATGAGGAGTTCCTCCTGCACGAATACGATTAGCCGTTTGTGTATCCTGATAAATATTCAAGGCCGCGGTTGGTCCTAGTTCATTCTTATCCTGAACACAATCGAGGATATCTTTTTTCTTATTTTCCGGCAAAGAAAATAACTTAACGATATCTTCTGTTGATTTGTTTGAGCTATCGTCTTGGTATAAAATATCTATGGCTTGATAATATAATTCTCTTCCACCAACTAAACCAGCACATGCTTGTATTTTTGCCAGGTTAAATGAACGATCTCCGAAAATAATATAATGCCTTCTGGTGAGCACTAAATTCAAACCAAAACCATCTTCTTTGACAATATTCTCAATGCTTCGGAGTGTCTCTTTGTGTAGCAGTTTACAATAGTTACACAGTGGATCTTCAAATACAACTAAATGCCCCGTAATAGGATATCCCCCAGAGATTAATGTGGTTTGATAATCACGTGAGCGATCAAGAACTTCGCTCATATCATTGAAGAGATTAGCAGACGATCCAGTATTCGATTTTGTTGCGTCAGATGTAATAGAAGAGGAAGTAATTGGAGAGGAAGTAATTGGAGAGGAAGAAGAAGTTACATTTACATCAAAAGTGTTTAATTTTATTGCTATATAAATTGAAAGCGCCATGCTGATTGATGAAGAAACTAATGAAGCGAGAACGAGTGTGTTGTTTTTCATGCTTAAATGATACCACATTTTCACCTAGCAGAAGAGAAGATTTGAATGGGTTGATTAAACAGATCTTTTTGGTATTGGCCGATTCTTTGTGAAGCCATAGTGATGTATTCATATTTAATATCTATACCAACACTTTCTCGGCCTAGAAGAAAAGCAGCAAGACACGTTGTTCCTGATCCAACAAAAGGATCTAGTATGATATCTCCAGGTTTTGAGAATAATTTAATAAACCACATGGGTAAATCCAAAGGGAAAACGGCGCTATGATGCTTATTAGACGATACAGTTGGGAGATGTAAGACATTAGTTGGATAAACCATTTCCTTGTTTAGCCATTTAGAAACATTTCTACCAAACCCGCTGCCATTTTGCGAGTTATGTCTTACAAAATCGTTTTTACCCAATTTCTTCAAACGACTTGTTCTCCAATCACCGATGGGTATCATAACCTCATCCTGATACATTTTGAAATCCTTGCTCTTATTGAATTGTAAACAACGTTCCCAAGCATCTCTGAATCTATTTTTCCATTTTCCTGGCATTGAATTTTTCTTGTGCCATATGTATTCTTCAGTCCATAGCCATCCTTGTTTTTTCAGCGCTAAAATCAATTCCAGGACATACGTATGCCTTTCACCATGCACAACCTTTTCTTTTATATTAAGCACAAATGTCCCATCAGGTTTAAGGACACGCAAAAATTCTTTTGATCGCGGCAAGAACCATTCAACATACTTTTCCGGTGCAATGCCGCCATAAGTCTTCTTCCGGCAGTCAGCATAGGGTGGAGATGTAAAGATCAAATCATAGTGATTATCTGGATGATCTCTTAAAACATCAAGACAATCGCCATGATAAAGCGTAACCATACTATAATTCATTATAATCTACTGCTTGATTTCAAGTGGTAAGTCCTTGAACTTATTGTTAGTCTAGAGGATATGCGCATGCCAAGATATACTTATCGTTACCCGGGCAAAGAGAATCGGCATAGGTGGTTTAAGTTTAAACAGGCTTATTCAAAGCAAATAGTAGAAGATATATTACGTTCCCAGGAAGTATGCTCTTGTAGAATTTTAGATCCATTTTGTGGCAGCGGAACTACTGTATTATGTGCAGCATATATGAATTATCCTAGTATAGCTATAGACATAAATCCGTTCCTGACTTGGTTGACAAGAGTTAAAACAGATATTTACGATAAAAAAGATATCGAAAAATGTCTTTTTATACTGAACAATTTCTTCAATCAAGATGATCTAAACATTGTACCGTATAGAATACCCGATATGCATAATATAGAAAAGTGGTGGAGTGAAAGTGCGATTGATTTTTTAGGTAAATTGCTTTCTTTAATATATACTCAAACAGATACTGACGAGAAAGCAAGAAATTTGTTATTAGTCGCTTTTTGTAGGACAGCGCTGGATTTATCTAATGTAACATTTGGCCATCATTCTATGTCATTAAAACAAAAGCACCGATGTGAATCATTAGCATATAGCCAATATAAAGACGCATTCAGGAATAATCTAGAGTTTATTACACAAACCGCAAAATATAATCCGAGTTGTACTCCTGAAGTTACAATTGGTGACGCTAAAGAGATAGGATATATTGTGAAAGATCCAGTTAGGCTTATTATCACTTCACCACCATATGTAAACCGGATGTCCTATATACGTGAGCTACGTCCTTATATGTACTGGTTGGATTATCTGCAAAATAGAGAGGATGCCGGGCAACTTGACTGGCTTGCCATTGGTGGCACGTGGGGACAGGCAACGAGTAAATTAATTGAGTGGCAACCGCAAACAGATGACTTCAGAACTAATTGTCTCCTATCGGTTCTAGAAAATATTAAAAGAGTTCAAGCTAAAAGCAGTTTAATTGTATATAAATATATAGAAAAATATTTTCATGATATATGGCTGCATTTTTCAAGCATTCAGAACATCCTCTTACCTTCTGCAGAGTTATATTATATTATAGGCAATTCTTTCTTCTATGGTTTTGAGGTACCTACGCATATAATATATAGCGAAATGTTGAAGAAATTAGGCTTTGTTAATATAGAAATCCGGATGATTCGTAAAAGAAACTCAAACGTAAATTTGTTTGAATTCTTGCTAACGGCTAAATGGTGTAAAAATTAATACTATGCTAAATATACATTTCACATAACACATTTATTCTTGTCCTAAGGATATAATATAAACATGCCTTGCAATATTGACTGGGATGAAATGAAGTTAGCGTCTCTAATCTCAAATGGAAACGAATGCTTAGCAAGTAAAATGGTCGTAGATTTTATACGATCCGTGCAAGACAAAGGAAAAATAGATCAAATGTTAAGCTCCTCTTCGTTTTTGTACTTACTCGGTGGACCATATTCAGACGAAATAGTAGATAGTATTACAGAAAATCTCGGCAATATATTAAACAGCAAAAACGCTCTTCTTATCTATAGATTTACTGATAAATTAAACAACATGCTGGCACTAAGTGAATGGGTAAGTAGATATCCAATGATATATCAACCAGATCATATATATCTAAGCTCTTCATTAAGTCATTTATCTCCAAAGGTCTCCTCATCACAAACATATCAAAAATCATCGCAATATGGTTTAGAATATATTTACTGAGACATGTAAATTAATATGAATACTATAACCAGAACTGCCGAAAAAGATAGAAAGGAATTTGTAAATCTCTTCTCGACTGCCTATCTGCGCGAAGATCGTGAATTAAAAATCTCCCTAATCGACCGTTTCAAAAAAAATCCAGCCAAGAATCTGATTAAATATATATGCTTTTTTGTATTAAACGAAAAAGATTGTGATGTAAAAATTTATGCTATGCGCGCGCTAGCAAAGATAAAGGGTGTTTTAATAGATAAAACTCTAATTAACTCCATGATGAATAGCAATGATATACGAATTATTGAAGAAAGCATAATGATATTAGGGCAAAGAAAATATGCCGGGGCTATATTGCCTATTATACGTAAGTTAAATAACACGCAGGAACATCTCTTAAAAAGAAGTTGTATAGTAGCACTTGGATACATAAGACGTGCAGAAGCCTTGTTGCCTTTATACGATTTTTTCTGTAATTGTCATGAGGAAGAGTTGCGCAGGCTTGCATTAGATGCAATTGATCGTATTTCATCCCCATTGTCAGAAAAAATAATCATGGAGATAATAGAAAAGGAAATAAACGAGGATATAAAAGTTCAGGGCATTTATATGCTAGGCAGGAGAAGATCGTCAAGAAATATAAATTTCTTGATTAATCAATTCAACAGAAGCTCTAGCCAAAAGGTAAAAACAGCAGTCATATCGGCTTTAATAGATATCGATAATTATGCAGCTCTAAAATCTGCTTATAAGCTAGCAAATGAGTTAAAAAATGAAGAATTGATAATGAGCGTAATAGGTAGATTGAATAATATAACATATCCTCACGCACGTCATTTCCTTGAATGTTCAATACAATAAAGCAAGAATATTAATGTAAATAAACCACAACTTACTATATAAGCAATATTTTCGTCTTCATGTAGCTAACTAAGAATTCGGTAAAGCTGTATTTAACTAAATAGATCTACAGTTTGTCCGCAGCAACCACTGACTATTGTCATGGTAGTCTGAAATAACATGCCTATGAAATTTTCACAGGCAAGACAGAAATAATCATAGAGCATGATTTGCGCAAACGAAAATTATTTAATATTATTAAATAAAGGGCGAATAAATTAGATACGCGAATAAAATAAAGATGTATAAGTTAAACTATACTTAAACGATTCAAAAACCACTGCAGTAGTTAGCGCTACTTGTGCAAAACCTGCCATCTCACTTCATTCCTTAGTCCAACCGGGAGTGCCTAAACCCAAATACTTGCGTAGTCCCGCGGATAGCTCTGATAACCCGGATGCGCTTGCTTGAAGGTATGCCGCCGATTCCAGCATTGCACAAACAACGCAACCGACCACCGCAGCGCTTCCACACACCGCGAAAAGCACCGCGCCCGCCGGCCTAAGAGAGCAAGAGCCGCCGCAACTCGGCGAGACTTGCTTCAACTGAATAGGTCTGCGACTTGCCCGGCGCAACCAGAGACAGCCGCCACGGTAGTCTAAAGCAGCATACCCACTGAAGCCGTCGGTGCAATACTGAAATGCCCGTGGCGCTTGATCCACCACCGCCTGTAACACCGCTTCATCGCGGGATAGAGTATCTACCAGCACATCACGCAGCGCGTCCGGCGCTCGACCTGCGTGATGAGATCGTCGCGTTTTTTTACTCCTGACGAATGTGAACTGCTCTCAAGCTCGACGATCGGTTAGTCGTCGGTTGGGGGGGCTGTGGGATGGGGAAGGCAGCCAAGGCACGTTCACCGGCAGACTTGACCCAGTTGGCTACCGATTGCGTCCTTGACATACAGATTGCGCCCGATGCGTCGGAAGCTGTGGCCATCCAGATACATCTCGACGGCTTGGCGCGGGATTCTAAGCGGGTAGCCGATTGGGTTGGGCTGAGGGGTGAAATGACGATTGCAGGCCTTGCACAGGTAGCGCTGGCTGCCGCTGTGATTCTTGCCTCGTTTGACCACCGATTCGCTTATGTCTCTTTGGACACTTCATGTATCCAATTTTATTTACTCCC
>JANWVL010000015.1 GCA_025056655.1 Candidatus Methylacidiphilales bacterium | reverse complement strand
GCCGAATTCTTCGCTGATGATGTCTTGGATGATGGGGAGGACGGAGGTGACGGAGATGTAGCGGAGGGGGTAGACGAGGGGTTGGGTGAGGGTGAGGGCTTGGTCGAATTGTTCGATGAGGTCGCGGAGGTAGGGGATGTTGACGGGGCGGGTGATGATGAGGATGCGGTTGGTGCGGGGGTCGGGGATGAGGCGGGCTTCGCCGACGATGAGGGATTTTTCGGTCATGCCGCCGAAGGAGGCTGAGGGGTCGAAGCTGGGAGGGATCATGGGCATGCCGGGTTGGTTGGGCATCATGGGGAATTGGGGTTGGAATGGGGTGGGTGGGGTTGTGGAGGCGGTGGTGGTGGAGCCTTCTTTTTTGCTGGAGTCGAGGATTTTGTTGATGATTTCGACGACTTTTTCGCAGTCGGCGCGTTCGAGTTGGACGAATTCGTTGACGACTTTGGCTGGGGGAACGTCGATGAGTTCTTTGAGGGCGAGGAAGCGGCGGATGGCGGCGGTGTTTTCTGTGATGACGATGGCTTGGGCGTTGGTGACGGCGACGATGGAGCCCCAGGGGTTCATTTGTTGGACGTATTGGGTGAAGATTTGTTGGGCTTCGGTGGGGGAGATGTATTTGAGGGGCATGAAGAAGGAGACGACGGTGTCGGTTTTGGGGAGGGAGGCTTCGGATGTGTAGAGGGGGAGGCCTTGGGAGCGTGGGGGTTTGCCGGAGGCGACGTTGAGGACTTTGATGCCGCGGCCGTCGTCGGTGGGGATGAGGATGATTTGGTTGAGGGTGAGGAGGGTTTCGATGAGGCGGATGGCTTCGGATTTGGGGATGCGGTTGGGGACGACGAGGGAGAGGTTGGGGGAGGTGAGGTTGGCGTCTTTGATGAGGCGTTTGCCGACGAGGCGTTCGTATTGGTCGAGGATGGCGGTGAGGGGGGCGTTGGGGAAGTAGACTTGGACCATTTCTTCGCGGCCGGAGGGGGGCGAGGGGGTTCCTGATGGAATTTCGATGGCGTTGGCGGTGCTGGAGGTGGCGCCGTAGGGTTCACCGCCGTGCATTTCGAGCCAGTAGTCTTGGGAGGAGGAGGCTCTGAGTGGGGAGTCGTTGTGGGTGGGGAGGGGGTCGTCTTGGGCTTGAAGTAGGGGCGAGGCGCTTAGGAGAATAAGGATTTTGAAGGTGTGGCGGAGGTTGAGGGTGTGGGGTGATGGAGGGGGGCGCTGCATAGGTCGGGGGGATTATTGGGCTGGGGCATTGGTTGGCGGTGGTGTGGATGGGATGACCATGCGGCGGCGTTGTTGGGCGGCGGCTGGCGGGGGAGTGGGTTGTGGGGGGGCGGCGGAGGTGTCGTCCGAGGGAGGGGGTGGAGCTGCTGGGATAGAGGCTGGCATGGCGCTGGTGATGGTGGTCATTTGGGGGGGGAGGGCGCCGGTCATGGGTGAGAAGCCGGGTGAGGCGGTTTGTTGGGCGAGTTGGGTGGGGTCGAAGGTGATTTCGCCTTGTTCGCTGTTGTTGGCTATTTTGACGATGAGTTTGGTGACGTCGTCTACGTCGCCGGCGGTGACTTTGGAGTCGTCGACGGCGACGATGCGGAGGCCGTTTTCGTCTTCGATGGGTTCGTCGGTGACGGTGATGGTGGTTTGTTTATCTTTGGAATAGAGGGTGGCGATGGGTTTGCCGTCGATGATGGCGACGGATTGGAGGATGAATTTTTGCTCGAGTCCGGCGGCTTTGATTGGGGTTTCAACGACTGCGGAGGGGAGGGTGAATGGCGAGCGTTTCCAGAGGGATTGGTAGCGGTCTGCGGTGTAGGGTTGCGGGATGATTTGCTCGGATGTGTGAGGCGTAACGGGGGATGGGGGGGAGTCTGTGGACGGAGTGGTGCTTGCTGAGGGGGTCTCGGGGTTGGTAGAGGAGGAATGTTGCGGAGGGGATGGGGGCTGGGGCAGGAATTCAGGTGGCGATGATGGTGTGGGGGAGGGAGGGGAGGGGGCGGGGAGATTCGGTATAGGCTCGATGGGGGGGGGATTGCCTGGATAGCCGGCGGGTGGAGGTTGTGAGGGTTGAGGGGGCTGAGGAGGTTGAGCATTTGAATTTATGATTAAGGATACGTGTAAGATGAGGAGAAATAATGGATTGAGGAATGGGGTAATAATTTGCTGGCAACTCTTTCCTAGTAGGGGCTGAGGGTGATTTAAGTTAGTCAGGTAATGATGTAGGTTTTTGGTGGGTAGGGAATTTCGCTTGGCGGATGGGTTGAGCCGATAATGCTCCATGGTGGGGTATTTAAGCGCGGTATTGAAAAAAAATCAAGCTTTTACTTTTTAAAGTAAAAAATATAGATAATGTGAATTTACTTTTGAGCTGGAGCATACCAGCGTGCGATTTGTAGGGTGACGATGACTTTGGGGGGGTCGGTGTCGCTTTTGATGTTGCAGGAGGGTATGGCGTAGAAGTTTTCGGGTTGTTGGAAGTCGGCAATCCATTGGGTGATTTGCTCGAGGGTGCCGGAGATTTTGAGTTCGATTGCAATTTGTTGGTAATCGGGTGTGGATGAGGGAGGGAGGATGCGCTGGTCTGAGATGGTGATGTTGAATTGGCGCGCTTTTTCGACGAGTTTTTGGAGCATGTCGGAGCTGGCTTGGTCGGGGTTTGTGAGGGTGGGTTGGTGTTTATCGAGCCATTGTTGTCGTTGTTGCCAGAGGTCTTTTTCTTCGAGCCATAGCGCTGTGAGCTGTTCTTGAGATTTGATATCTGCGATGATGCGGTGTTGTTTTTTGATTTGGGTAAAGAGATAAGCGATGAGGTAGTAGTTGCCAATGAAGAGAAGGACGATGGCGAGGATGATGGTGAGTCGTTTTTCGGATGGGGTGAGTGGACGATTAAGGAGACGCATGGCGTAGGCCTTCTATTTGGAATTGGGCGCTGTCATTGGGCAGTAGGCGGGGAGGAGGCATCGTCCAAGTGAAGTCGCGCAGTTCTGGACTTTGCTTGAGGTCATCGAGATATTTGGAGGCTGCGGGGGCGTTTTTGGCTTCGCCTGTGATGACTATTTTTTTGTCTTGAAGTTCAAAAAGTGTCCAGCGGACGCCATCTTCTGGGAGGGCTTTGGAGGCACGCCATAGGAGCTCGAATGGGTAATAGTCTGGTGAGATGGCTGGCTCGAGAGCGCGCCATTTTTGGGCGGTGCTTTGGATTTTTTTTACTATCGGATCTTTTGTTTTTTGTATTGCTTTATAGTGGTGGGATCGAATAGAGATGATGGCGTAGTAGATGGTCGTGACGGAGAGAAAGATAAGATAAAGAACGGCTGCGACTTGGAGGTAGAAGAGTGTCTGGCGGCGCTTGGCACGCTGTTGGAGGGCGATGCGGATGGGCTGTGGGGTGAGGGAGATTGATTGATTGGGATGCCAGAGGGGCGCTGGCCGGGGAAGCATCTGGATTGAGGCATCGAAGGAAAGGCCAAGGGCGTCGAGCTCGTCTTGTTGAGCGAGCCCATAGATTTGTATGAGTTGGAGATCAGGGAGGATGTCTTCAGCGTAGAGCTGATGACGAAGCATGAGGAGCTGGGTGACTGCTTGCGGGGTGAGGTGTGTTTCGCCGAGGTCCTGGAAGTAGCCGAGGTTGCCTTGTGGACTAACGGCAACACACCAGCGGCCAAGCTCTTTCCAGAGGGTCATGCTAGATGGAGCTAGTGTGTATAACGAGGCTAGTGGGGGGTAGTAGGTGATATCGGTATATGATGTGAAGGGGGCTGGAAGGTGGGTGGGGAGGACGTAAGCGAGGATTAGGGTTTGGGACTCACGTTTATCAACTATTTGATATTGCCATATTAATTCGTGGTTGGGGCGATTGCGGAAACCTCTTTTTTCGAGTTGGACAGTGAGGAGATCTTTGATGAGGGTATCATCTGTAGTGGTAAGCCAGATCGGGATGGAGAAGACATAGCGTGAGGGTAGGGCGAGAACTTGTGCGCGTGGGGCGAGTGTGTGTATATCGTTGTGAGCTTCGATGAAGGAGGGCACAGGAGATTGGAAATGCCATAGTTCCCACATTTCTTCACCTGGCAGCAAGACTAGGTGATCGAGGTTGTGTTTCTTTGTTTTTTGGGCTGCCATGGGTGAGGGAAGAGGACTGGGGATTAGTTTCTACCGCTTATAGTGGTAAGATTTTGTTTTGGCAAACAGGAGTGAGGGTGTGGGTGTGGTGTGAGTTAACGTTTTGATATCGGCCATTCTTTCCAGGCTAGCCATACGGGCGGGCGCTGTTCGCGTTGTGCGATGAGGAGGATTCGTTTGGAGTTGTTGTTGACGATTCCTTCGCTCTCGATGCGCCAGACTGTGGAGTTGAAGGTGATGCGATTGAGTATTTGCTGATATTTTTGTGGTGGATTAGTCGGGATGTAGAGGACGGATTTGAGTTCTTCTATGTTGTTGAAGCGAAGGTCATCTTTGGTGTGGGGCGTCTGGTCTGGGCCTAGGCGGAGACGGATGAAGGAGTCGATTTGTTCTTGCGGAAGATCAAAGATAAGGGCGAGAACATCTGCGGGGGCTTCGTTGACGTCTATTTTTCCGTCCCCGAAAACGGTAAAGGCCTCTTTCCAGTTTGGATTGTAGGCGTTGAGTTCTTCTATGCCCATGACAAATTCCATTTCATCAACTGAGGTGAAAGGGCGATTAGTCGGTTCAACAGGTAGGCCGCGAGCTTGATAATCAGGGGCTTCGGCGCCGTTGATATTTTTTAAGGAATCTGAGTCTACCCAATCTTTAAGACAGGCGATAATCGATAAAGCCGTCATCGCAGGGACTTCCCACGAGGCAAAAAGGTCAACGAGTATATTTGACTGTGAGAATTGTTCTTCGGCTGTAGCCGCTTGTTCTAGGAGAACTTTGTTGATGTTAATTTTGCTTGTTTCGGCTTGGATAGTGACGGTGAATGATTCGTTGGGACCAAAGGTTTGCTGAAGGAGAGGATCACCAGGTTTAATATCGGGATGGAGGCCTACTGAGAGGCCTGATTCTGCAAGTTGCCGAGCGCGGAATTCGATGTTGCGTGAAGATTCATCGTCGAGGTTAAACTCGATGAGACGGACTATACCTAGGACCGTGATAGACATAATAGCCACAGCCCAAATAACTAGCAGCAGTGCTACACCGCTGCGTGTAGTCTTGTAGGGTCGGAAAGAAAGAAAAGATTTCATGGCTTAGGCGGAGGCGTTCCAGGAAGTGGGCGTGGCCCGTAGGGTATGGGCTGAAGGGGCATTGTTGAACCAGGTGTGTTGGGTTGTGGCATGAAATTGGAGGGAGAAGATGATGCTCCTCCTGGAGGTGCCCCTGGAGGTTGATCTGGATTTGCCCGCGGATCATAGGTGGATGGCTTGACAAGTGGAGGTATCCAGTAAGTGAAAGTGTAGGATGCTTCATTTTTCCCTGCAGGCTTTAAAGTAAGCTCTATCAACCCTGGTTTAGTAGAGGTATCCAACCAATCCGTCATCCATTGTTGAGAACGAACGTCAAAATATCGCCACTGAATATCAGCCAAATCTTTGATTAAATCTAAGGGTGGCTCATTTTCGTCCGATGTGTCAACCGCAGATGCCGATGAAAAAAGTGAAAATTGAACGTATCCACCAATTTGTTCGCGTGCTCCTAACACTAAAGTGTCGATATTCGCTCCTTGGTTTAATAAATAAATCGCCCCCGGGGCGTTTGTAATGTATAGAAGACTCAGTCCCTTTGAGCCTTGATCCTTTAAACGGCTGGTAATTTGGGCCTCTGCAGGAAGGCGACGAAAAAGATTCTCCAGAAAGGCATTCAGTGCGACAAATTGTTGTTGTTCCGTTTGAACCTGCTGGATGTAATGCGCACTTTCAATTGAAGACTTAACGACAGTCCATAGCATCCCTACGAGGAGCGCTAGCACAGACACCGCAAGCATCACTTCAAGTAATGTGAACGCCCTCCGCTCACCCAAATTTGAACACTCTACTGCCAAGGTATGTCTTAAAGCAGCGAACATATTCCTCTCACTGAGTTCCCATGCCCACTGCCTGAACCATTTGAAACAGTTTACCCTCAGTCTTGATCGACGGGGCAATAATAATCTCGGTTTTTTGAAAGGCTCGCAGATCTTTCGCCCCTACATTCCCCATACAAGTCATGATCGCTCCGACTAGATTTTGTGAGCCATCATCTACTGTCGCTGGACCAAAAAGGATTTGTCGCAACGAACCCGTCACCCCCACGCGGATACGTGTGCCTCGTGGCAAATTCGCATGTGGAGTCGCCATTCCCCAGTGATGCCCCTTCCCAGGCGCCTCCTGAGCTCGCGCAAAGGCGGAGCCTATCATAACCGCATCTGCGCCACAAGCCAAGGCCTTACACACATCTCCCCCCTTACTCATCCCACCATCTGTAATGATCGGCACATATCGTCCCTTGCTTTCAATGTAATATGCATCTCGAGCAGCAGCCGCATCCACAGTAGCAGTCACCTGGGGAACCCCAAGTCCCAACACTCCACGTGATGTGCAGGCTGCTCCCGGGCCAACTCCTATTAAAACTCCTGCCACTCCACATCGCATAAGATCGAGCACGACATCATAGGTAACTGCATTACCGACAATAACCGGGATCCTCATCATGTTGCAAAATTTCTGCAAATCGAGCGATGGATACTGTGATGAGATATGCTGAACGGTGCTGACCGTAGATTGCACGATGAACAAATCCGCACCCGCTTCTTGTGCCAGCGCTCCAAAACGCTCAGCTCTCTGAGGGATAGAACTCACTGCCGCCAATACGCCAGCAGACTTCAATTCGCTAATGCGCTGTGCAATCAGTTTCTCTTGTATAGGAGCTGAATAAATTTTTTGTATCAACTCCGTTACGCTGTTTTTGTCAGCTCGCGTTATCTCGTTAATCACCTCCTCCGGATTCTCATAGCGGGTCTGGACACCCTCAAGATTAATCACTCCCAAGCCTCCTAGCCGCCCCATTTCAATGCAAAAACGCACATCCGTTACTCCGTCCATTGCGCTAGCAATGATCGGGATCTTGAGCTCAATTTCCTCTTGCGTCTTCCAGTTAGGAATTTTGAACGTAATATCCACCTCATTTGGGTTGATCGTTACACGCCCAGGAACGAGCGCGATTTCATCAAATCCATAGGTAACCCTAGCTTTTCTTCCGATGCCTATCCACATGCCCATAAGATTCTCAGCGTGTTGTTGTTTATAATGTGATTACTTGCCTTGCGTCACATTTTCTACAGCGAAAACTTGTTTTCGGCATACAGATTTTATTCAAAGCTCCACAGCTTCGACAATACACACTCTTCTCCCTCCACAAATTCTCTCTTTGCATTTGTCGATCGAGTTGAAACCAGAAAAATAGCACCACCCCGATGAGCACTGTCGGGTAGATGAAGAAAAGTGTCGTCAAAGAGAGACTCATGGTGCAGTGGAGTCATGGTTAGTAACATTTTCTGAAGCTTGAAAAGCCCAGAAAAATTTCACATCGCCCCACACAAGAGCCTTTGATTCATTGTCAGACAATTTCGTAAATCTAAAGTTTCTTATAAGTTCTAGCGCTTGTTGGTCCAACTTATCACTACCACTCCCTGCTGCGATTAAAGCGTGTCGAAGCCGACCGTCTCGATCTATAGCGATACGCAGTTGCGTAGGAAAGGTCTGGTTCAGCATAAGCACTTGAGCTGAAGGTAACTCAGGTAAAGGTTGCCTGACTCGATCACGAATTGACGGAGTAAAAATAACCTGCGTCCGATTCGGAATCGAATCCATAGTTATGGGTTTAAAAACCACAAACTGTCTGCGTAAAGGATTGAGCGCACTCAACGCTCGCGCCGTCAAGCTCTCGCTCTGCTGAGCCTTGACGTCACTCAAAGCCGCTAAGCTAACTATCGGCGTAGGGGTAGGTTGCAATTTAGGTAACCGCGAAACCGGCTTTTCAGATGTACGCTGAACCTTATAAGGCGCAGGCAACATCAAAGAGGCAGGATCACGAAAGACGCTGATAAAATCCATCTGTTCACGCAGAGAAGGCGGCACAATCTCAGGTGCCCATAAAATAACTTTAGGCGCAGGCCGCGGCACTACTCGATCTCTTGGATAACTTATTTTCAAATAAATAAACGGCACCACATGCAATCCTGCCACGATGATCAATATATATGAAAACTGTTTGTTTTTCTTTACAGCTCCAAAAAGTCGACTCGCAAAAGGATCAAGCCCCTCATGTAATTTATCTATAGCTTTCATCCTCTACTCCCTAGTCGCCAAGATCACCGACCACCCCCCTTGAATGGCTATATTCATGATATCCACCAAAACTCCTTGCGGCACAAACCGATCGCTTTTGATCACCAACGTCCGATTCTCCTTCTGCGGATTCACCTCAATCAACTTACTCGAAAGATCAGCCAAAGTGACTAATTGGTCATTAAAAAAAATTAACACCCGTGCTTCCCGCCTATCTTTCGAATCAGCTTCCAAAGCCACAGTGATAATCCACTCGTTGCTCCGATAACCCGCTGCCAAAAGCCCCCGCGGGAGATCAACTCGAATTCCCGGCTGCGCAACCAAAGCAGAACTCAAAATAAAAAACACCAAGAGCAACAACACCACATCAATCATCGGAGTGAGTTCGATTAAGCCACTGAGCGGTTTATGCCTGCGATCCAATTTCATACCTCAACCTAAGCCTCCTCTTTTTTGCTGCGCGTCTCCACAATCGCATGGATCAACTCCACCCCTGCCCGCTCCATATCCTGTAATATAACGTTCATCCGCGACACTAAATAATTATACCCCAAGTAGCACGGGATAGCTACACTCAGACCGGCTGCCGTCGTCAACAGCGCCTCCCATATCCCTCCAGTCAAGTCATTCACGGGCGCTGCTGATAATGCACTTTGCAAACGGAAAAACACCTCAATCATCCCCGATACAGTCCCCAACAAGCCAAGCAGCGGCGCGATATATCCCACCGACATCAATACACTCAACCGCGCCTCAATCTCTGGCACTTGAAGCTGTGCTATCTCTTTCACAACTTGCCTCAATTCACTTGACTCTAATTCACGCTTGAGAATCGCGGCTTGGCATACCCTCACCACAGGACCATGGCTCTCATCACATCGCTCCAACGCCTCCGCATAAGCCTTCTTGCGAATCAGAGGAATTATCCCCGACAAAAACTTTCCAACATCCAAATCCACCCTCCGATAATAAATAACACGCTCAACAAAAACGCTGATCGCTATCACGCTGCATATCAAAATCGGCCACATCAATAACCCACCCTTATTCATCACCTGGATAAAATTTAAGTTTTCCAAAAAAATAGGCTGCAACACACCTTGACCCAGGATCATGCAAAAACTTAACTTCATAAATAATTCACCATATAAATGATTTCTTTCTCAAAAGTGTCTTCCCCTCAACATCCCGAATTTCAAAAAGCCAACTCCGCAACGCACCACCCTGAAAATAATCGTCACCCACAACTCTCACCACCGTCCGCTGCAAGCCTTTTGCTCTTTCTATCGGGAAACGCACTACCTTCACCTGATCCCCAGTCCTTTCTTGACGGTAGGAAAATCGCGCCTCTCCATCCAACGGCGTCCCTTCATTTTTCCATATAAACACCAACACATCCCCTCGCCTCTCTCGAATCTCCTTTTCCGTCACTGCACCATAATCCCAATACCGATGCTCATACTCCAAAGCCTCGTTTCCACCCGTATTGCGCTTCTCACCATTCTCGACACGATGGAGTTTCACCCACTTCACCCGCGGCTCTTCTCCTCGTATCATCGGCACACCCAGAAAAATGATCACCCCAATTCCAATTCTCAAAAAGTAACTACTAAATCTTCTCCAGCCCATGCTCTCTATTATTCTTCCTTCGCAGACTCTTGGAAAGCCCGCTCTGTTGTTTTTTCGGCACGCCTTTTTTTATTCCCCTCGATAACTATACAAATCTCGCCCTTCACCCCCTGCTTTTCGTAATGCGCCAACAACTCCCTTGCCGTGCCCCATCTCACCTCCTCAAAACGTTTCGTCAATTCCCTGGCTACACACACGAGCCGCTCCGGCATCACCAATTGAACATCTGCAAGACTTTTCAAAAAACGATGCGGCGATTCAAAATAAACCGATGTGCAACCTCGATCGCGTGCCTCTGCTAGTTCACGCTGCCTCTTGCCGCTCTTAACTGGCAAAAAACCACCAAAATAAAACGGGGTCATCGAAAACCCCGCTGCCACCAATGCCTGCAAAACCGCTGAAGGCCCTGGCACCACCTCCACCGTGATCCCTTCTCGACCACACGCGCGGATTAATCGCTCACCCGGATCCGACACCCCAGGCATCCCAGCATCCGAAATCAATGCAATCGTCTTCCCCTCGCGAAGCTGAACCAAAAACTCCTCAGTCCGCTTTGCCTCATTAAACTCATGATAGCTCACCATCTCTTTCTCAATCCCAAAATGCTCCAACAAACGCCGCGAATGCCGCGTATCCTCCGCCGCTACACAATCCACCTCCCTGAGCACTCGCAAAGCTCTAAGCGTGATATCCTCTAGATTCCCTATCGGCGTCGCCACCACATACAACTTCCCGTTCTTCCCCTCATCGCTCATAGCGCCCCGCATCATGCCGAGTGTCCAAGCCCTAAGCAAGGTCAGCTTGACGCGTTCCTGTCAGCCGTGTTGAATATTTCAAAACAAGGGCTCGTGGCGAAACGGCAGACGCGCTGGACTTAGGATCCAGTGGGGCAACCCATGAGAGTTCAAATCTCTCCGAGCCCACGCTCCATCACCCCATCAACAACGGGCCTGCCATCCCTGCCACCATCCTCCCCATTCATCGCTCTATAGGCGCCCGCACACGGTTTCCCCATTCCGTCCACGACCCGTCATAGTTACGCACCTTCTCAAAGCCCAAGAGATACTTCAACACAAACCACGTATGGCTCGATCGCTCCCCGATTCGACAATACGCGATCACATCATCCCCAGGCTTCAATCCACATCCCTCCACATAGATTTTCTCCAATTCCTCCACACCCTTAAACGTCCCATCCTCCCTGACCGCCGTCTTCCACGGCACATTCTTTGCCCCAGGAATATGGCCCCCCCGTAGCACTCCCTCCTGCGGATATTCAGGCATATGCGTCAATTCCCCAGAATACTCCTGCGGCGAACGCACATCAATCAGCGGTTTCTTCGCCTGACTATGCGCCAATGTATCCTCAAAAAACGCCCGGATCTCCCGATCTCGGCGTTCTTTGGGAACGGGATACGACGTCGGCTGCACCACCGTCTTCTCTCGCGTCAACGGTCGCCCCTCTCGAATCCACTTATCCCGCCCCCCATTCAAAATCTTCACCCGCTCGTGCCCAAATAGCTGAAAAGCCCACAACGCATAACACGCCCACCAATTCGATTTATCCCCGTAAAACACACACGTTGTCTCCGGTGTGATCCCATTTCGTGAACACAACGCCGCAAACGCCTCCGGCGTGATGTAGTCACGCACAATCGGATCCTGCAAATCTCGCCTCCAATCTATATGCACAGCCCCGGGAATATGTCCTGTGTCATATAACAACACATCCTCATTACTCTCCACAATCCTCAACCCCGGCGCATTCAAATTTTCGGCCAACCACGACGTTTCAACTAGCACATCACTCTTTGCATAGGTTTTCATAGGCATACACAAAATTTTAATATGCATCTTCCACCCCGCCAACTCAATTTCTCCCGCCACCCCCATCAGACTTGCCAAGCACCCGCGACCGCACATTCTAAAAACATGAAAACCATTACCCCTTCCGAACTTTCCTCTCTCTCCCCCAACTGCCTCCTCATCGACGTCCGCACCCCTGCCGAATTCCAAGAAAAACACATCCCCAGCTCCATCAACATTCCTCTCCACACCCTACAACCAGAAAAAATCCGCTCCCTCATCCGCCAAGACTCCCCCTGCGTCCTAATCTGCGGATCCGGCAACCGCGCCCGCCAAGCCGCAGAAAAACTACAATCCGCAGGCATCTCCCAGACGATTATCCTCGAAGGCGGCATCAAAGCC
>JANWVL010000014.1 GCA_025056655.1 Candidatus Methylacidiphilales bacterium | reverse complement strand
AGCTAATTACCACTAACCGGAGACTAACTCGTCGTTAGACACGGTGATCTGTTGATTTTTCGCCGGGAGTAAAAAGATATATCTATCTTACTCATCACGCTGATTGCACGCTGGCGCTTGCTGCATAGTAAAAAGGTAAATAACCTCCTGTGCGATGAGGGGGATATGAGATGGTAAATCAAGGGCATGGACATTTCAGCATCGCATTGGCATCCTCAGTAGGTTTGACGGGTATGCTATTTTAGATTGCCGTGGTTTCTGTCTATAAGACAAGCAGCAATCCTATACAGTTTGAAAGAGCTTTGCCAAGCTACATGAGTATCTAGACTGCTAAGGCTGAAGGAAGCAGAGCTTTGTGCTATGTGGGGGGGCTTCTGCAGTTGGGTGTGCACTTTGTTCTATGACTTAATCAATCATGGAATCAGCGTAATTCATTCAAGCAAGTGACACGGGTGATAAGGACTACGGAGCTAAGTAGGTATTTTTTAGGCTTTCCCCAATAAAAACGCCGAGAGCGGCAACTTTTTCGTTGCCGCTCTCGGCTCGCCCGTTCCCACCCTTATGAGGTGAATTGCAATATACACTTTGTTTGACCGATTGTCAAGGGGGGGATTAAAATTATGCCACATAAAGCTTACTAGAGAAATACTCGAAAAGTGATGCCAAGATCAAGCGTATTAACTAACAGTGATCTTGGTGTGAGTTTTGCAGTGATTACTTTTTACCTATCCCAAGTCAATCATTTGCGTGTCAAGAATCTTAAAGAAATCTATCGTGATAGATCCGAGGGTATATCTAAACGAATACTTGCTTCTGTTTTGAACAGCTCTTATAAATTATACACACTTGTACTTAAAGAGATGCTACCGATTTCAGCGCGAAACTAAAAATACGCCGATCGTTGCACCTTATTCACGTATTATTAAACGAGTATTGTGCGGTTGATCTAGATCGGTAATATCTTCTCTAAACTCGGAGCGACATATTTCAACTGAGGAGATCTGCGACTTATCTGTCATAACCTGAGACTTACGCAACAATAATATAAAGCGATATATCACTAAAGTCTTCTATATAGCAGCACAATTTTCATTATGCTTGATTTATTGATTTACCGTCGTTTTTTAACCTCCCTATCATCGTAGGTTGGGTTATCTATCCGTTGACTATGCAGCAAATATCTGTGATTGGTCTATGTAATCGGTAAGGTGGCTGCCTTTTTTAATCTATGTGAATATGAATGGATCATGGACTTTGGATATGAGTTATGCATGGTTTGTGGGCTGTGGTATGAGAGACAAGGCACATTCATCGGTATGCTTGACTCAGTTGACTACCAATTGTGCACTTGATATTCAGATTGCTACTGATGCATTTAAAACTGTACCTATCTAGATGAATCTCGATTTGTTGGTAGATTCAGGGTAATGGTTGTATGGGCTTAAGTGGAACAGTCATGTTTATAGATCTTGCATAACCTGCAAATTTCTTCGCAATTATTTTCGTCTTGTTTGGTTATTGATTAGTTCACATCTTTCAGATATTTAATTCGCCATTATTTCTTAATATATTATATTAGAGATAATCTCAAGAAAAGTTAGCTGGTTATAAATTTTGTTGTGCTGCATATTGTCTGAGCAAGTTTATACTAAAATATGTTAGGCTCTTAGCAATGTATATAAAAGCGATGCCGATAATTGATTTCTCTGTGTGAGTCAATGGTAGATAATTAGTCATACATGATTTGCAACCGAGTTTTGATATTGATGCGAGAATCATCCAGCGTTCATATTTAGGTGATTTGAATTAGCCTATGGAGTCATAAAACATGTTATCATAAAGGTAATGGCAATTCATTATCCTTTCGCTAATTTATTATATCGCCTTGAGAATGAAAATATTACGCCAGACATTTATCATGAGATGTCATTCTTATTCAATTTATATCCAAAAGAAGTTTTGTGGTTATTGAGATATATTTGTCATAGCAAGAATGATAGTGCATACATAGCTTCCCTTAAATTTCTATCAGATAAAGAAATAGTCACAAAACTTGAGTTAGATACGGCGATTAAATATATGCATGAACCTAAATACAGCTTAATCTTTTTCTACTCATTAGAAAGACAGTTAGATGGCAAAGTATTAGAAGAAATGGAAAAGCTCATTCATGATTTTAATGTACAGAAAGATGTTGATGCCTTGAGAATTATGATTGAAAATAGCCCCCCTAAGCTTGCAGATATTGTTTATAGATATTTAAGAGAAAAACAAATAAATTTAGAAGACAGTGTATATCTTTATTCTTATTTCTTGGATATAGGATATCATATATTAAGGGATAAGGTAATTGATTTGATATTAGGAGCAAGAGAATACGAGTTTGATTACGTGTATAATATAATAGAAAAACTATCCTTGTCTGGCAATGTTATTTGCCACAGGGATTTAATTCATATTTACAAAGAGCATAAAAATGTATTGATAAAAGATTGCGTTATAAAAAACATGGGCAATTGCTTGTCTTATGAGGCGGTTGATTTTCTTTTAAATATTATACATTCAGAAAGACGCACATCACGTAATCTTGCCTTTGATTCGCTTGTACATATTTATAATCTCTTGTTATACGATGATCGTGTAAATAAAAGCGTAGATAGTTCTTCAAATAGGCGAAAAATTACAGAAACTATGATAAAAAACCAAGAAGCTTTCAAGAGACTAGCGATAGACATCATAGATAATAATAGTGATGAAGATTCTATATCATCTGCTATCAATTTATTGCTATGTACATGTGATATAAAAAAAGATAGAGACATTTTGGGAAGAAAAGATTTGTGTAATTTTTTGGAAAAGTCTTGCAATAAAAAAATATCAAAAACTCTCGTATACAAAATAATTGAATATAAAAATGTCAGGCATATTCTTGAGTATATAAAAACCAAAGACCGTGCAATTATAGATCAAATTTACGAAGACAATCAGTTTGGCCAATCGATGAAAGAATTTTTGACTGAACTTTTGGATGAAAATATAGACGAGCTATTCAACAAGACATTAGATTTAATCCTTTTTTACAACCTCGAAGATTTGTTAGAGTACAGAAATTTTATATTAGAGGATGAAAGATTGAGCATAAAAACAAGATTGAATGCGATCAAAATCATGTCGATTGTCAGCGAAGTAGAGACCATAGAATTTTTGAGCTCATACATAGATGAGTGTAAAAATGCGTATCTTGCCAGCTTCTTATTGCTCTATTTATATCAAATGAATAAAGAGATGGGGACAAAAAACGCTAAGAATATAATAGATGTAGCCAGCGGAAACGAAATCTATCAACGTACAGTTTTGCATTCATCTCTGATTATTTTATTCATGAACGAAGATCCTCCCTCCATAAGTTTTATTTTAGAACGCATAAATAAAATAAAACCCCAGATAGATCATAATATCTTAAAACTATTGAAATATTTAAACAAAAATATTTTACTAGAATCGCTTTTTATTATTTATCTCAAAACAAAAGATATAAGAGGAATCTTTGAAATGTTGCGAGAATTAGATCTGGATTTCGTACAGGAGGAAGATGTATATAATTATTTCCTTTTTAATTGCGGTGGGAAAATAGAGGGAGAACCTACTTTTATGTTAATAGAAGGTTATAATAAATGTATAATAGATAAAAACTCGGATGAAGATTTTGTTATTATATAAAATACAACAGCAGTCCTTCATTCTATAAATCAACGATAATAGTTTCATTCAATCGTTATATCAAAAACGCCAAATGCCTTGATAAAGTTAATTGTATCTACAAAAATGTATTTTTCGATGGGACGTTCTGCATTATTTGATAAGTATAGCTATTAAGTTGAATATATTGAATAATAAACACTGAAGAAGTTGATTGACTGTTAATTAAAAGATAAAAATCAAGATAAACACTGAAGCTGCTTATATAAATCATGCAAAATTTTTCTCACTCTCCTTTAAAATAATCATTTGCCTAATAAACACAGTGCGTTAGACCCTCTTGATATATCTAGACAAATAAATCTGCTAGCACATCGCGCAGGATATCTATCACTTACACAATAGATGACCACTCAGTGTAAGTGCGCATTTAATTATGACCTAAACTTATGCCAGAGCAACAAATTGACGAGTAAATTATTCGTGATGTAGGTTAAAATTAACATTTGTCTGAGCAAGAAAATGGTTTATCTTATCGTCTAATTTGAGTGCTGACGACATATTACGTGAGAAATCTCGAAATAGCTTTTACTAAGATAAACAGATACTACAAGTATTGGTATATCAATGTACTTGAAATTGTATGTCTATGCCATGACTTAGGTTAAAATGCAATTCTAGGCTATTGTTCCGGATTTTCATTTGTTATATCTAACTACACAATTTTTCTTTAAGTAATTTCAACTGGATCGCAGTATTCATTAGGCTACTGCGCGGGGTTATCTAGATGATTTATAAAGTTAAAATAGCATAATATAATTATCTATCTTGTAATTTTTAAGGCGCTAAAAAACAATGCTACAATACAAGCAAGCATGATGATTAATACATCAGCATAATTTTATGCAAATATAATATAAAATTTAAGAGCGAAATAATTGATATTTTTTATATCATTTAATGCCTTGTGCTCACTATTCAATCTGCCTATTTGCATATGCACGAGCGATGAGATTACCGACTCTACCGTCCACTGTGTAGCCAAATGTAGAAACTGCTTCATCTGGTGAGGCAGGGTCAAGTGACGATATATCTTTCACCATCCCTGATAATTTATCGAAATAGTAAGCTCTAAAATTACTAGATAATTCTCTTAATCTCGCAAAAATCCTTTTGCTTTCATCTTTATTATATAGATCGAAAAGTTTGCAGAAAAGATCGTCGCCAGCATTGTATTGGCTTAACCTATACACGGCAAATATACAATCCATAACAGTAGGAGAATTTGAAGCTAGTATAACACGATAACCTCTCGCGACTAAATCAAAGATCAAGAACATACTCGTAACTATATCTTTTGGATGAAGGCCCATTTCAATCTCTTCGATTATAATTAATTTATCAGGATTTAATCCTGATACGTTTTTTTGATCAAGCAGGTCTTTTATGCTTATTAAAATTGGTACAAACTGTCTTTGAGCTATTGTCCATGCAAAACCGGATAATGGCACGTTATCTTTGTCTATTAGGTTTATCTTGATCTCATCACCTGCTCGTTTTAAATTCAAACGGAAACCGTCTAATATATTATTGGCAATTTTATTCTTCATACTTCTATGCATGCCTTCTATATTTAATAACGCACTGTTTTTCTTCGGCGGAATACAATGCACGAGTTTATTTTTCAGGAATTCAACATAGTTGTATGTGAAGATATCCGAATTATACAACGATTTATCTATTTTAATTATCTCATTTTCAACTGGGTCTAGACATATTGTTCTATGCGAAGGTATATAAACTACTTTTTCTTCGCAATCGCTTTTAAGTAGAGATCTCAAGTATTTATTGGTTACTCTCTTGTCGCCATATATTAAATAATTTTCTTTTAAAGGAAATCCAAAAAAAGCTTTAAAAATATCGTGGTCTATCTCGACATTTTTATGCCCCTGCAGATTTATTAAAAGGTTATGCAGGATATGAATATCATTCATAAATTTTATAAATTTCAAGGTTAAACTCTTCCCACTGTTCTGTGGCCCAGTAAAAACGGTTAATGGACCTAACGTGATATCTGCGTTTTTTATCGGTCCAAAATGTTTGATCTTGATATTGTCTGCCATGCTCTTATTATAATTTAAGCAAATGCTTTTGTTAAGCTTGCGGTCTCTTTAACAGAGAGAACAATTTGATGCATAATCAGGCTTAGCGAGAAGTATGATAAATGCCTAAATTGAGCATGTATTGGTCATGTGCCTTTTACCAGACCCAATTGTTCTAAGGAGGTGAATAAAGTGTTGCACACGAAATGTTAAAGATACATAAGCAAAACAATGAGCAAAAGTAGAAAGAATCACAACGGCAACCAGCGTACCTATGCAAGACATGCAACCATCATTTTATCCATCAAGGCAACGCAATCGACTATCGCTTTGAATCCCGTGACGAACTCTTGAAATGTATCTAGATAGCCACATTTTAAGAAATATCGAGCATAATTTACTAGTCAAGCGCACAATTAGTAGTCAACCGACTCAAGTGCACCCGTGAATATGCATTAGCTGCCATTCCCTACCCATCTCACGCCCCCCCCCAAAGCCGATGACTAAACTATCGTCGTGCGCAGTGAGCTATTCACATTTATCGAAAAAACGTCTATCTCATCACGCAGGTCGAGCGCCCGCGCGCACGGCTTGATGAGCTGGCAGATAGATACTCTATCCTGCGATTAGGCTGTGTTTCAGACAGTGATGGATTAAGCCCCATGAGCATTTCATCATTGCGCCAACATCTTCAGCGCGTATGCTGCTTTCGACTACCGGGGTGGGGGGATCGTCTCTATCTGAGTCAGGCAAGGCGCTGCCCTATTTGCTTGAAGCAAGCCTTGTCGAGTTGTGTGGGGTTCACTCGTTTATGCCAATGATCGCAGTGCTTTCCATAGTGTGTGGATGAACTGCAGCGGCGATTGCGTCTTTTGTGCAATGCTGGAATCGATGGCGTCCCTTTAAGCAAGCGTTGGTGATTTATCAGAGCTATTCACAGGACTAAGCAAGCATTTTGTTTTAAGTTCCCGAGAATAAAATGAAAATGAATTGAGAGAAGGAGCCACTCGAAACAGATAAATAGCTATTCGACACGGCTCCCTCTCTCACTCATCATTATACCCATTTTGTGGCTGATGTAAAGTACAGGTAGACTAGAAATTTAAATACTGACATCGTTAACTCATATCTCTTATAATTCAGATACACTTACACGGAAATATTTCGTCTATCATGACATTGCACAATCAAACAATGTGCTGATTGAAATTACAGTAGCGGATGTCTTCTGCCGAAACGATAAAATCGAAGTTCTATGCACATTCGGGAAACGATATAGAATTAATTTGTATCATGCTTAAGCTGAAAGACGTGATGTTTTTGATGTGTTTGTAGAAGCTAACTAGCAGATGCATCTTTTGAACAATAACTGAATTATGGAACAGCTAAAAAATTTGATAGGAAAACTAATAATGGAAGAGATGCCAAGGATGCCCCACGAAATTTCAACTCGTGATATATCGAATGTCCTCCGATGCAGTGGCTCGCCGTCAGTAGCGAGGCATCGATTAGCTTCTGCAACGATTTCGTAATTAGAGCATTTATGACCAGAAAACTCAAAGGCCAGCGCGTTTACCGTGCTAAGTTAGTCGCGAAAATAACAAGTTTTATCTCGCAAGAGTTGATATTAAGTATCCATATCATAATCATACTGTGGTTACAGCGTTGATCGAGGTTATTCTCTTGTATAAGAGTACACGGGTTATAAGAGACATCAACGATGCGACTTGAGTATTTGGATTCAGGCGCTATCTATGCTTGACCGGCGCTAAGGCTGTATATAATATTGTCATGGACAGATTCAGAATGGCTACTGCATTGATTTTATCCCTAGCAATATTTTTTTGGGAATGGAACAATGGCCCACATTGGTCTATTTCTGCCGGGAAGTCATGTTACGCTAATCACTATGATGTTCAGAAAAGTGGGACAACATGTGTTCCCACGTATAAGGTAGGATTTTTAGCTAGATATAATGAAAATATAAATAAGATGTGCTACAATATATATTACAAAATAGGAATGGAAAATAAGATCATTATGCATTGCCATGATGTAAATTAGGCGTATACGTATTAATTTTGATTGATAAAACTACGTGATGAAATAATAAGCGCTTGAATCAAAATAATTACATAGTCCAGTGGACAGCTCTGATAAACCGTAGGTGCTGGTTTAAAAGCCCGCCACCGATTCCAGCATTGCACAAAAGACACAATCGCCGCTGCAGTTCATCCACACACAGTAGAAAGCACTGCGATCGTTGGCATAAACGAGTGACCCCACACACAACTCGGCAAGGCTTGCTTCAAGCAAATAGGGCAGCAGCCTTGCCCGACTCAGATAGAGACGATCCCCCCACCCCGGTAGTTGAAAGCAGCATACGCGCTGAAGATGTTGGCGCAATGATGAAATGCTCATGGGGCTTGATCCATCACTGTCTGAAACACAACCTAATCGCAGGATAGAGTATCTATCTACCAGCTCATCACGCTGTGCGCGCGGGCGCTCGACCTGCGTGATGAGATAGACGTTTTTTCCGATAAATGTGAATAGCTCACTGCGCACGATGATAGTTTAGTCATCGGCTTTGGGGGGTGTGAGATGGGTAGGGAATGGCAGCCAGTGCATATTCATGGATGCACTTGAGTCGGTTGACTAATTGTGTGCTTTACAAGCGAATTATGCCCGATTTTTTGTGAAGTGTGGCTGTTCAGATACATTTTGATGGCTTTTGCGCCGAATTTAAGGTGTGTAGCTGATTAGGTTGATCAGCAGGATAAAATGACGATTGTAGACCTTAAGCAGGTAACGCTATGTGCTGTTGTGATTTTCACCACGTCGGAATACTGATTAACCGATATCTACTGGATATTTGTTGCGCTAGCTTTTAATTCAATAAATCTTTTCCTCTATTTAATATATAAAACAAACAATCTTCTTAAGCATGAACAGCGCTTTTAATTTTTTATATACTCCATCATGCCTGTTATATTTTTATCGGTTTGGATATATGGTTGAATATTATTAACCTTGTCCATAATCTTAGCATTTTCATAAGTTATACGGGCATGATTAATAGCGCTTGCATTATTTTTTATGGCTCTAGTCATATAAAAACCAGCGCTGACCATTCCAGCTACAAGGCGATAAGGCACGACTGTTACTACTACTGCGCGGAAAATGTGGAGCATTTCTTTAAAAATAGTCTTAGTGAGGACTAAATTTAAAATAGATCTATTATCATCTATCCCAGCAACACTGCCAAAACTAAAGTATTTCTTTATACCTTCAGAAGCGGTCTTCCACATATCCTGTCCAATTTTCCTGTAGCTGACAACAGGTATAATGCTATTACCAAGCCAAAAGAGTTCTGCGAGGCTCTTATAAATCGGACCTACTTCCTTCTCATGGTTTCTTAGATATTCCTGTAATGTTTTACGAGGAATAGGCATAATAGAAGCTACGAAAAATGCTTGTAGTGGGTTAAGTTTTTTGAATAGGCGTGCTTTGTCCTTATCATTTATACCTGGCATCGATAACAAAGTCTTGACTAGGTGATCTTGGCTGCCTTTATCTATGACATGATCTACAAATGCTGTAGTGAGTCGGTCTATATCATTTTTGCTCATCCCATGATAATTTTCTCTATGAGCTTCTTTTAGCAGATCTTTAGTCGCTTTGAGTTCTTCAGGTATATTGCCTATCGCTTGTTTACCAAATACAATTAAATTAGACAAGATATTACGAACGAATTCTGATTTGAAATTGATTGCAGATAGTTTACTCACGAAAGAGTCTGTTTTATCTATCAATTCAGATAGCTTTACGCCACCGTTATTTTCGTTTATCTTATTAAAGATCAGGATTGCTTTATCTATAGCATATTCCTTGAGTGCTTTCAGACATTCGGCTTGATTTTTGGCACATGAAAACGCTAACAGTATTAATTCAGTATCTTTAATATTAGAAACAATCTTAGCCCATGTCTCAGGATCAGAGAGGTTAGGATCAAGCACTTTTTTGATCTGCAACAAATCATCGAGCTTATTTTGTTCTATTTTTGACGCATCCAAGCTATTGATAATCTTCTCGACAATCTCGTATCCTTCTGTGCCTAAATTCTTCCTATTCTCTATTAAACATCTGACAATGATCTTTATTTTATCGTAACTGCCAAGTATGTTTGGTTTTTTATTTTCATCAATCGTCTTATCATTCGAGCCATGCTGTTGTGCAGCAAGAATTAAGCTATGAATCACTTCTATCCCATAGAGTGGGTCTCGTTTTATCTTGTTATATAAAAATTTATGCAATTCTTCGGGTGAAAGATCTTCGATTAGTTTTATAGTTTTGCGTTTATCTTCTTCCTCCTCAGGTTCATAATATGAAAGAGCAAGATAACGATAAGACATGTCTTTAGTGGTTAATTTATTATAAAAAAAAGCGAAGTCATCATATTTCATCTTATAAAATCTTCTTATGATTGATAATATATCAACAGGGTGCTGAATGTTAAAGTTTTTAATATGATCCAAAGCATCAGGTGGTACATACTTCCAGCGGAGAACTGCCTTTAAAGCAAGGTTGTTGTCGTTGTAGTATATAACTTTGTTCTGATACGCGAGCTCCGCTAGCTTCTCCTGCAATGGCGTAATTCTTTCCAAGGCGTCAATAAGTACATATATAGCTTTACTCGCGCTTAATTTCTTATCGACCAGATACTGGACTGTATTAAAAATTAGTTCTTCCGCGGAATCAGGTTTATTAGCTGATTTATCTACAGCATTATTTCCTCTATTTTCTCTAGCCAATTCATCATCTATAGCTGCAAAGATATCCTGCGGGCGACAAGAAGCGTGAATGCATGCTTCGGCAGCTTCATTCAGTTTGGTTACGATCTTTGTGATTTCCTCATCATCCGGATTCTTTACGTTGATGATCTCAAAAGAATCCACTACTGATTGTGCAAAATGATGTATGGGATTGTGTTTTTTCATAGCTAATCATATTTTAGCACGTTGTGTCGAAATTACCTTTGCATCGGCCTAAATTATGGTATAATATAACTATGACAGCCGAGCAGTTCATAACATATCTCAAAGGAAAGGGCGCCAAGCCCAATACCATTGCTGGGTATAAAGGTGATATCCAGCATTTTTTGGATTTTGCCGCACATCACGAAAATTTCATATCCGATAAGGATGAGTACTTCCGGATAGTAGAGGATTATATCAACTTTTTAAAACAAGGCCATTATGCCGAAAGTTCGATTGCTCGTAAAATATATAGCCTCATTCGTTATAGCGAATTTATCGGCTATGACGAGGCCAAAAATATCCTTAAACCAATTAGAAGACCTGCGGTAAAAGCAAAACGAATTAAAGAAAATGATTTCGAATACTTGGTTGAGCAATTAAAGAAAAACGACGATTTCATGTCAACTGCTATATTGTTGATTATTTTGCTCATTAACCGTCTAAGAATAAAGGCATCACAGGTTATCAATATTTACGATATTTCAGAGAACGAGCAATCATATGTTGTTAAAATAGTGGAAAATGACCAAGTTTATTATTATAACATCAATAAACCAGATGAATTATTTGAGAAGAGCCTGGCAAAATATGTAGCTAAGAAAGCTGATGTCGTTGGCAATCACACTCAGACTTTCTTCGTCGCTAAGAATGGGAACCCGTTATCAAGACAGGTGATTTGGCGGCATATGCGTAATATAGCTGATAAGGTCGGTATACCTTTAAGAATTACTATGTTTAAGTAAAGCCGCTATTATGATTCATCCGTGCGATCATTTTCTATCGTATAATAAAACTATGCGCAAGGCTGAGCAAGAAATATTCGACCCTTTATTTGCTATCTTAATGATAATCGTGGTATCAGTGTTATTCGTCGGTTTTAATAAGGTATTTGAAGCATTAGGACGATTTTCTTTATATGTAGTTAGATTGGCTGATTTAGAGTAAAATTAATAATTGTATATGCAAGAATTTATAAGCTCCAAGATTTATGCTTATCTCTTATTGCCCTGTGTATCTATTGTCCCATCTATTCTATTAACCATAATTCTGGGTTATTTTGCTCTACCCACGTGGGTTATGGCAGGGAGAACATCTGCTTATTTATACTACCGTCATGCCGTTAGTGAGATAAAGAAAAATAACGCCAATGTTTTATCAGCATGGCCAGTTAAACTTATTCACTCATTCATAGTTGGAATAATAACTGCGGCCTTTTTTGTTCTTCTTGCAAACCTAACCCAGCGCATCCCGTATCATCCGATAAACATTATCATGGCTCTCTTGTCTTCCACAATATCGTTTTTTCTAGGAAGTGCGCTAGCACGTTTAAACATCGGCTTAGGCCTCATTATACCAGTTATAATAATGACACTTCTGTTGATTTCGTTTATTATTTTTTTTAATAGATGATAGCGGTTTTTTACCTTAATTTACAACTTCTTAAAACAAAATATGACTCATATATCGTATACTTGTGCTTGACTGGTGTGATTAAATTGAAGCATCTCTTGCTCTCAACCTATTTGAATAGCCAAAAGGCCTTAGTGATAAGAAGTGACGAAAGAATACGAGTCAGTCTCTTAACATAAAATATATCAAATAATATAAACAGTTATATTCTATGAAAAGATGGGTGTTTTAAGTATTAGCTATTCAAAACATTACAGGTCATTTTATGAGAGTAATCCCACCGCCAAAAAATAATAGAAGGCCTGTTTTTTATTGTAAAGTTAGCCCGACGATGAAATAAGCATACATTCCGTACATATCTTCCTCCCCAGGGTTTTTATATATTACGGCAATTGGGCGGTCACATGCAAGGTAGGCAACGGCCATCTTCTTCGCTTGCTTAAGTACATTCCAGTGGGGTGGAGAATAATACCAACCTTCTGCCGCTAAAAAATCTTTAGTAAGATGTACTGCTAATACTTCTCCCGTCATGACAGATGGCACCATTGGCTTACCTGTGTTTGGGTCATAATGTGAAAAATATCCTCTCCTAGCCATGTCCGTGGCGCGTTCAAGTGCAAGCGGATAAAGCGTTTCTTCCCATATGATATTTGGCAGATTATGCTTCCTTCTTAATTTGTTGATTTCTACAAATTCAATCTCGGCACTTTTACGGTCTGGCCTGCACAAATGCGATATTTTCCTTTCCTCAAATTTATAAAGTGATGGATCTTCCCCGAATTTATAAGCTTCAGGTATTTCAGTAATTTCTAATTCTTCTATGTTGATTTCTAATTCATTTGCCATGATTAAACGCAACTCTTCTTTCTCATCTATACTCAATATCTTTTGCTCTATTTCTGCCTTGCCTGAGTTAATATTTGATAAGATAGAATAACCCAAGATGCAACTGATACATGAGCATATAGATATAATTATGATAAGCGATACAAGGAGAAACTTCTTAGCCATAGAATCCATGCTTATATTATAATTCACGTTATATAGCGCTTATGACATAATGATGCTCGAATAGAAATGATCGAGTAGTTTGCCAGATAGTTCTTATACCCAGACGCGCTTACTTTAGTGGATGACACTATTTTCTTTGTTGTATGAATGGATTATACACCTGCAAATCTTAAGCATACTGTACAAGCACAATGTTATCAGACTAAGTACCGACTAACGTTCCAACAAATCTGGAAGACTTGTTAAAACTACTTCTACTTGTCCATTGTGAAAGCCATTGAAGATATTTGCTGATGTGATCTAAAGTGGCATATTACTAAGTCGTTGGTGTAACACAAACACATGTGAGATGCTCGATCGGCCATCAGAAACAATCTGGATTGTTAATATACATCAAAACTTAATCATAGATATAACGATTTCTTGTGTATACATTCATTCACACTTTACTCATCCATCATTATATCGGTATTGATTAATGAGCAAAATGTCAAAGATTTACATAAAATTAGATATATTTAACAGCATACGATTTCAATATTTCATCAATCGTGTATATATTGTTGATGTTATAAGCGTCGCGCCAGATATCCGGCGTTAAAGAAGAGGTAATATCCATCCAAGAAGAAAAGTAAATACCTAATTTTTCTCTAAACTCCACAGGTATACTCTTAGATGCTTTATAAATATCATCTGAATTCTTATCGATGTGTTCAGTAACAATCAATGTAACAGGAAAGTATTTATAACGATAACGCCATTCCATAGATTGATAATATCTAAGGATAGTGTTGAATTTATCAATCCAGCGATTAAGACCGGCACGACTTCTTTGATATCCCCAATCTCCCAATTGCCAGCCATCTACTTCGATGTGAACGGGAATCACTCTTAGACCTACTCTTACCATAAGGCCACTATCCGGACGATAGGTGAACATGAATTTATCTGTAGTTTTCTGCATATAGCTGTGAGCAGATATGCACTCAGAATAACCAGTGAGATATTGCATTGGTTCACCGCTAATCGAAAGGCGATAGAGATATTGCGCTATATTCGCAACAACATAATAAGATGATATAGTGTGCCCGTATCTTCTCTTTTGATCATTAATAAAGTAATTAAACCATCTAATGAATCTCTTTGTTTCTGAGAACGTATATAAAGCAATATATAGGAGGGAATCTTGACTTAATACAACACAAGATACTCCAGAAATTTCTTTTAATTGGATGAGTCCTCTTTCACGCATTTGATCCAGCTCTATGCGAATAGGAATACGATTAAAACCATGCACTATACGCCATCCCCAGTAAACTAAATGCACTGGAAGAAGAGGAAGATATAAAAAAACGCGCAACCAATCAATATTTTGACTGCATATGCGTTTCTTTTCTGCGCTTAATTGTGCTATATCATGTATATTCTCACTTTTAATCTTAGGATATCTCTTCATGGGCGTGGTGTGAGTGTTTAACCAGAAAGAATTATCTTTTATTAAACTCAACACCTGATTGGTAAATTGATCTGGCGAAAAAAATATGTTGATATTACCAAGCTCTGCATTAAAATTAGCTAAATTGAGCGTATCTACAACCGCAGTTGAAACCTTACTTTGCAAAAAGCCGACTATAGCTGATTTATTATCTTGCCACTTCTTGTGAATTTTATTCCAAGAAGACACAATCGTTCTTATATACTGCATATCCATAAATCTATCTACTGGTATTAATAATATATTTTTCTGTTTTCTGGGGGGAAAATCACGTATTAAGGTTAAAATAGTAGGTAATATGATGCATCTACAGCGGCTGTTAATTGGTAAGATGTTAAACCATCTTATAGAGAAACCGTGGGGTATAAATTTAGATGTGTTAATAAGCAAATTATTAAGATTCCCGCAATAATCTATATAGTTATCGCAAATTATTCTCCTAAATCTACGCCATTTGCTTTGGCCTATATTCTTATATATATAACAATCATTAAGATCATCATAATCCATGTATTTGTTTATAATATTTTCAATCTCATCTTCTTTAATTGACCTTAAACTCAGCAGATCTAGCACATTTTCACGACTGATTACACCGATCTCGAATAAAATCTGCGCTAAGATTGGCTCCGTATTATTTTTTACCTCTTCCATTTTACTGTAAATAACTTCAAATAAGCCATATTTTAACACAGAACCAGGTGTAAATTGATCTAGTCGGTTAAATAAAATGATTTGGAGAGGGTTGATAATAAACATGATGGAATCGTTGATAAAAAACTATTGATGGATGCATTGATCTACACATGTTTAGTGAACTCCTTTTTTGTTTAACAGATTAGGCACTTGAACTCAAATTCATTGAGGTTTAAAAACAATTATATACCCGTTAATATCTAGCTATCGTGCAGGTTGTGCGATGATTAGCCTGAGGTTATATTTTCATCGAGAAGTGCTTTAAGTAACGACATATTTAGTTTCCTCACATTATTAAACTGTATTTATGTTTCACCAGGTCTACTAGCATAGATTACTTCAGCGAATATCTCTGGTTAAACGTGACAAATTATATAAAGAAAACCAGTTTACCATTCAGCTTATATAGCCAACTAATTTAAAAACATTCTTTAGTTATAACAAAATAATATCATCCATGCTTTTTATTTCCTTGTCCTGTAGTATAAAACATAGGGGTCCAATTACATTAGAAAGGATGTCTCTTTGTTTAGCCAAATCATTTAATATATCTTTATCTAAAACGGCAATGATTTTTAAAACATTGTAGATCTTGTCACTGCCATTTGATTTTTTAATAATATCGATAAGGCCATCAATGATTGCTTTCTTATTTAACATACGCGGATTCCATATTTTTATATCATTCAACACAGAATCAAAATGCTTTGATAATTTATAAATAATATTCACAGATAAATCATTATTACACAATAAGATAGACAAGAACAATTTCTTTTTATCTTTTAATAAATCAATCGTGCATTTTAATATATCAAACGCCTTCTCGTTCCCTTTTGATACTAAAAAGGGGATATAATAACAAACAAAATTATCTAAAGTTTTTGGGTCAATCTCTGAGCCAAATCTTTCTATATATTTTTCGAAATAATCTACGAAGATATCAGTGTTTACGTTTAAAATAAATCCATAATCATTAAGATCAATATTTATATTACGAGAGAATAAATAACCGGTCAATCGGTTTATAATTTGATATTCTTTTTTATTAATAGCATAATTCCTAAAAAAACAGTACGTACCGTAATCTATAGTGTTGGGATTTACTGATATACAGTCTATTAATTTATAGACATATTTACTATCTATCAAACATACACGATTATCATAGATAGGAACATAGCCTAACCAACTAGTATCAAGATCAAAAGCAATTTCAACAAAATCATTTATTATATTTTCGTCTAAAGTATAAAAAATTGCCTGAACCAAAGATTTATCGAAGTTGCCTCTTTTATTCAATAATTTTCTTAACTCTTTTACCGCGCTATTTCCACCGCATAATCCAATTAATCTGGTTCTCGTTTCCTTTTCTTCAAAATTTTTAGTTATATATTCAAATAGAGTCTCAGATATTTCGTCACACTCTTTATATTTAAAATTATTTGTATCATGTTTTTCTAGATTAATCTCTACCGCCAAGATCTCACGCATTCTGTAAACTATATATGCAATCACCTCAAGAAGATCATTTTTTAAGGATTCGTCTATTTTTTTATACATATTTAATAAAAATTTGCAACAATAAATATAGTTCTTTCTATTCAGATTATCTATAAGCTTCATTCTTTCCTCTTCCTTTAGTTTTCTAAGGATTTCAATCATTTTTCTAGAAATAATAAGACGAGTGGTATGTAAGGGTATGTCTAAGGCATTCACATTATTTAATATATATTCAACCATTCTATTCATATGTTCAACACTGCCAATTTCTTCTAACAATTTAATGATTGAAGTAATGGAAGAATTTGGATCTAGCTTAAATATATGCTCAGCAATATCAGCTATAGATAATTTTATTTCCTGGCATAATAAGGCAACATTTCTAAGCAAAAAAGGTATCTCAATATTCTTTATTTTTCTCTTGCTCAGTTTATCAGATATTTTTATTACATCATTATAAGAATCAGTATCTCTATGTATACAGTACCAAGCTAAATGAGCTGCATAAGCTAAAAGGATATCTTTTGAATATCTGTATTCACGGATAATCATTTTAGCCTCTTCTAGCTTTGTCGCACCCATAAAAATCAAAATTAAAGCTTTATAGATAGTAGGCATATCTTGATAGTTTAATAATAAATTATTTAGAGTAAAAAATGCTCCGTCTTTATCCTCCAAGATCTCCTTTATTAAATCCTCGGGAATTATATAATTTAATCGTAATGAAGAATTACTATCTCTGCGTGATAGTATATAGCTAAGCAGGTTAAAACAAGCCATACAACGATATTATAATCCGTGATATCAACAAAACCAGATACAAAGATCAAGCGCTTATTTTAGGCGTAAATAAAATTGGATACATGAAGTGTCAAAAGAGACATAAGCAAATCGGTGGTCAAACAAGGCAAGAATCCCAGCAGCAGCCAGCGCTACCTGTGCAAAGCCTGCAATCGTTATTTCACCCCTCAGACCAACCCAATCGGCTACCCGCCTAGAATCCCGCGCCAAGCCGTCGAGATGTATCTAGATGGCCACAGCTCCCGACGCATCGGGCGCAATCTGCGTGTCAACCCACAATCGGTAGCCAACTGGGTCAAGTGCGCCGGTGAGCGTGCCTTGGCTGCCCCCATCCCACAGCCCCAACCGACGACTAACCCATCGTCGAGCTCGAGAGCAGTTCACATTCGTCGGGAGTAAAAAACGCGACGATCTCATCACACAGGTCAACTGCCTGACGCGCTGCGTGATGTGCTGGTAGATACCCTATCGCGCGATGAAGCGGTGTTGCAAGCGGTGGTGGATCAAGGGTCACGCGCATTTCAGTCTTGCACCGACAGCTTCAGTGGGTATGCTGCTTTGGACTACCGTGGCGG
>JANWVL010000013.1 GCA_025056655.1 Candidatus Methylacidiphilales bacterium | reverse complement strand
TCGCATGCGTGCATACTGCTTGAGCGATAATTAGGCCTCACCGCATGTCGCTAAAAGGTGAACTGTATGCGGGGACTTCCTGGACCCTGCGTTGAATTTCGGTAGCAGAATGATGAACAGAAAGAGAGGGGCGCCCTTAACGGCTTGAGGTTAGGATCCCTGCAATCGCCGGCGGACAGCCAGCGTCGCAAGGCCGATGGAAGCCAGAAGAAGACTTGCCGGCTCGGGGACGACAACCAGATCGAATTGGTAATCGGTCTGCGCGCCTAGTTGCTGCGCCCGCACAGTATAGGTCCCGGGTCCGAGCGGCGTGGTGGATGTGATGCCGAGCAAGGAATTTCCGACATTTCCAGGGCCCATGTGCTGCCAGGCGATCATCAAGCTAGTATTGTTCCCTGCAGTCCACGAGGAACCGACCTGAATCGCCACAAAGGCGACCGGGTCGGAGGAGGCGTAGCTGGCCAACATAAACGAAGCGAGCGATTCCCCCGCCCCGATAGTAAATGTGAAATAATCATGGTCGCCTCCGCCTGAGGACGCAATAACGCTGTTAGTGCCGACGACGAGTGAAATCAGAGAAGGCGCAGATGGATTGCTCGATAAGTCTCCGTTTACTGCTTCGTTCCATGCGATGACTGCAAATGTGTGCGTAGCCAGGCCTAGAAGAAGCGACACGTATAATAGAGGACATCTCATAGTAATCCTCCAATGATCCATTCTTATCGAAATTTTCCGCTAACGTAAAGCGGAATTTTCTTACCCAGTAATTGCCCTTCGATTCTCTACTCCAGGAAATTGATGCTGATTATCTGGCGTAGTCGTTTCTGCCATGTTGTCCTCCCCTTCGCTCTGGGGGAGCATTCGGACCGAATATTATCTGCCTGAGGATTCGTGCCGCCTTCCCATCAGGGCGGGCCAACGAGCGAAACGCGTTCTCTAGACGCTCATCACTAAAAATGCATTCGACTATCGCCGGTCTGATCAAAATCGGAACTTCTCTTAATGGTATGTCGAGTGCGACGGATTAGGCACGAAGTGTGCTGATTAAAACTTACCGTCAGAAAGCACGCAAAGATCATAAAGATTATCCGTGTGCTTATATAGAGATCGCCGTTCGTCAGCCACACCAGATTTGCCATGCACATGGTCCGCATAAGACTCAGCATTGCGGCAATAGCGATTCCACGGGGATTCACTTCACCTCATTGCTGTCTTCCAACGTGGTAAAAGTCTGTCGTCTGCTGGAAATGATTAAGGAAGCCTTTTCGCCAAATGATGAAGGTCACTTGGCTGAAAATTATTCCTAGCGCTAGACAGATGACCGTTGCGATCCCCGATCGATTGCGAACCTTTGTAAAAGAGACTAGAAGATCGCGATTTTGTGCAGATGCCCAATCAGTAAAAAGACTTATAAGAAGATAGATAGACGATAGTCAAGAACATAAAGACATCACAATGATATCGTTATCCTAAAGAAAAGTGATTAGGCAGCGTATACCATTAAAATACTGTTCACGCCAGACGAGTCATCGAGTCGAGGAGAGAATTGGAGCGCGGTACGAATAAAAAGTATTGGCATGCTTAGCGGGATTATATGAATCTCCAAGACGAATCGGCCATCCAGCGAATGACGTGATTACGAGGGGGATCACGCGTAGGTCAACGTTATAGGCGCATTCGTATTTTGAGCATTGCAAATAATCTCAACAAAAGGTATTATATTTGTGGTATCTTAACAAAGAATAACATCAGATAGTTTTTCGTTAGGGGCTCGTCATTCCATATTAAGGAGTCACAATAAAGATGGATTGTGCGTGAGATTATTGAGATTAATATGAATATACGTCGGAGATGTCGCCGGAGAAGGCGAATGGTAGCAGAAAATGAAGTGAAATCCCAATTTCTAGTGCTCGATGTCCACGGAATGAGTTTGAGAAGCGCGATGGAGGAGTTTCGTAGTCTTTATTCGGCGGCGCTTTCGCTAGAACCGCGAAGGGATATCAAGATCATTCACGGGTATGGATCGTCGGGAAAAGCAGAAGCGGGAGTTATCGGCACGTATCTGGAACATTACCTGAAAATTCAGATGAGGCACAATGTGACCGAAGTGGTTAAAATTTCAATCGGAGCGATGATCGTGTCGCCAAGAGGCCCATTATACGAGTTATCGGAGGCGGAAAGCCGTGAACTGGAAAAAATCGTGGCGAGTTACAGAGGGATATCTGATGCGAAGGCGACAGAGTATCGTGTTCATCAACAGATCATCTTGGGAGAGGATCTAAGGGCAGAGGAAGTTGCAAGGACGCCGGTGGATATTAAGAGTCAACGAGAGAGAGCGTTTGCCAAAAACTGGCAAGAGCTGCAGTCGAAATTATCTGATGAGATACGATCGGAATGGTCGAAATCGAGTCAAGATATACATACTGTGACTGTGCTTGCTCAGAAGATCGGCGTTCCGCGCGGGCGACTTTATGCAGCATTAACTGGGGGCCTACGGCTATGAGTGAAATCCTTTGCGAGAAAAAAGGGGGGGGCGATAATGTTCCCTAATCGGGGATTAGTCATCAGGCCGTATTCTTGGTCTTAGGGATAAGCGCTTGCGAATGGCTTCAGCGGCGTAGGAGACAGTGACTCATAATCACAAATCAGTGGGCTCGCGTAATCCATCAATACCTAAGGAACAAGCGGTATTTCCTGGATTATTCAGAGAGCATCCCGAGAAGAGCGTGTAAATATGTTTAGAGGAGGTGAGGGCTAGATCCGGCTCTGTAAGATGGTTAGTACGTAGATGTTTCGATATGTGTAGTATCGTCACACCTCAGTGTTTTCAGATTGGCTGGTGATTCGAAATTGGCCGTAGCGTCTATAAAGTTTTATCGATGTAATGGATAGGTCGAAGCGGCCAGGAGGCAACGTGTCTTGACGATGGACTCGTGCAAGCTCCTACTATAAGCGCCGCGGAGGCCGCGTGGCGGTAGTTTCCAAGCTTATCGCGACTGGATCAGATCAGAGAACCGAAGCTGTAACGTGCGGGCTGGCCGACCGTTTGCGGGGCAACGCGGATTCGGCAGTCGACGATGCAGGCGCCCTTGCCGGGTTCGAGCGCGAAGACGGGATTCATGTCCAGCTCGCGGATTTCGGG
>JANWVL010000012.1 GCA_025056655.1 Candidatus Methylacidiphilales bacterium | reverse complement strand
GTAAATGTCATCAATTTTTCTCAAAGCATGTAGCGGCGCAACGATTTCGCGCGTGCGGGGAAGCGCCTCCACTGGAATTTCTGCTGTCGCTCCGATGCGATAGTGCCCGTCTGGATTGGGGATGTGCAAGATGAGTTTCCCCGTCGGTGAGAGCGTGAAGGAGGCTGGTGAGATTTTGTTGTCATAGTCGGGAAGATGCACGGCGATGTTTTTTTCGGGACGCTGATCGAGCTGTTCTCGGCTGAAATAGTCTTCGGGTATTTCGACACCGAGTGTGCGCACGGCGTGGATCGTCAGGAGCGGTTGTTGAGGTTGTGGCGTCGCGCCATCAGAAATGTGATAGTCTATAATTCCGTCAATGGGCGCGATGAGGGCGCGCTCGGCGTATTTTTGGCGCGCTTGGATGAGCTCGGTCTCGGCTTGGATCAAGCGCTCGCGGAGGGCATCAAGGACTTGTGCGTTGCTGCCGGTGACGGCGTAGATTGCTGAGGCATGGTCGTGGGTGGCTTGGAGTAGGGCGTAACGTTTTTCTGCTTCGCGGAGTTTATGTTTCTCTTGTTGATTTTCTAGCTCTGCTACGGTCTCGCCAGCTTTGACTGTATCGCCGGGTTGGTGGAGAAGTTTTACGTTGGTGTTTTCGCGGGGGTGATAGAGTGTGACTCGATTTGTCGAGATGAGGGGCAACGCGATACGGCGTTGATTGGAGAATGGCGGCCAAGGTTCTTCTTTGACGAGATAAGTTTCAAAACTTTGGGCGTCCTCGGGTTGGGCTGAAGGTTCCGTTTGCTGTGCGGATGTGAATATCTTAAAACCCATGTAGCCTAGTCCGATGAAACAAGCGCACAGCAAGAGGAGGAGCGTGATTCGGATGCCGTGTGATTTTTTCATTGCGTCAGATATATGATGAAGCTGAAACATGCGGTATTGTCAAAAAAACTTTGTATGTCGGTATGCTGCATGTGGTGTTAATCGCGCCGGAGATCCCTCCGAACACGGGCAATGTCGGTCGGTTGTGCATGGCTGCAGGAGCGCGTCTGCACTTGATCGAGCCGCTTGGATTTAGGCTCGATGACCGGACGTTGTCGCGCGCGGGGCTGGATTACTGGCAGCATTTGGATTGGCGCCTGTGGAATTCGTGGGAGGCGTTTATGGAAGGGGGCGAGTGTAAGGGGCGTTATTTTTTTATCGAAAACACAGATACCGTGCCGAC
>JANWVL010000011.1 GCA_025056655.1 Candidatus Methylacidiphilales bacterium | reverse complement strand
GAGGATTTTGGGGTGGGGCAGAGGGATGAATGATGTGCATTGACAGTGCCTGAGCGTGAGATGATGGGAGGATTTTAGGATATGGTGATTTAAAGACGGAGAATGAGTAAGGGGCTGGGATGTTTTTGTTCGGATTGAATTTGGACGGAGACGCTGCGGTCCACTCTGCGGCGGCAACGTTTTGCCGAGAGATTGGAGGTGTGAAGCGGGCGTCGCGGAGCGAATGAGATGGAGCTACGCAAGAGTAAAGATGAGGGAGGCGCGGTGATGAGATGCTATAGAGCGTGTGGAGGATTCTTACGCGATACACAATCTAAGCACTTTTAGGTGGGAACAAGGTGGCACAGGGTGTGGGGAGCGAGGGCGGTAGGATTAAGCTAAAAGAGGAGATTATTTTGTAGGTTGTTGGGATTTTTGCAGGCGACGAATCTCCAGCATCCGAACTCTCCGTGATGATTCACCGCCCGCACCCAGCGCTGCGCGGCGGCTTCTTTCTGACGGTCCTGCTCGGTCTCAAAGCCTTTTACTTCCAGGATGACATAGAGTTCTTTCCCATTCTTGCAGCGGAGCCGGATGAGATAGTCAGGGCGATATTCGTGGCGCACACCTTGCCATTCGTAGGGAATCGTCAAGTCCAGATGGTCGTTGCGGGCGTAGGCGACCACTTCGGGCATGCGTTCTAGTTGATAAGCAACGGTGTGTTCCCACTTGGGCGCATCCAGCACGACGTGGCTGATGTGGCTCTTGGTCGTGCCGACGGCGGGGCGGGCGGTGCGAAAAAGCACCTCTGAGGTTGAACCGATGGGACGGAACCGCTCGATCACGGGCAACAGCGGTGGTTCGCCAGCTTCTGTGTCCGGTTCGATTGCCTCGGTCAATCGCTCGATGATGCGCTGTTTGTATTTGAGCAAGGCGATTTCTTGCAGCGGCGTGTTGTCGTTCATCACGATTACACGCTCCTCCAAGTATTGCCAGACGATGTTCAGCACTTGCGGAAACAGAATGTGCCGCGCGCTCCAGTCGTCGCGTTTGTCTTTGAGGCGATGGGTCAGTTCGGCGGCGATTTCATACACGGTGGCTTGCAGCCGTTTTTCGTGGTGGAAGGGGTTGCGGTCGTGGAGCACCTCGGGGCCAGGACCTAGACGATCGGGGCGACCAATTCGATAACCTGCCGCAGTCTTGACGACGACCTCTGTCGGCTCGTGCCTGGGATCAATGGTGAGATAAGGCACGTCTTTTAGGTTCATCCGAATCCGCTGATGCACGTCGAAGACATAGCCCTCCACGCGGGGGAAGGTGATTTCCAAATGCTTTCGTTCGGGCAAGGCCCGGACTAACGTGGAGACCTTCTGGACTTCCGTGCGACCTAGGGGTTTCTTTTTGACGGGGATGACTTCGAACGGCACGCCGTAAACGTCCACATACTCGGGCTCGCTAAAGTCGTCGTAGTTCAGGCGGCGGAGGCCGCGTCCCACGACCTGTTCACACAGTAGTTGCGAGGTGAAGGCCCGCAGGCCCAGAATCTGCGTTACGTTTTGCGCGTCCCATCCCTCGGTGAGCATTCCCACTGAGACGACGCAGCGGATGTTTTTGCCGGGCGGCTCGCCCTCGCCATCCCATTCGGTCTTGCCTACTGTGTCCACCGTCCTGCGCAATCGCTCTGCAGCCTGCTGTTTTGTTTCGCCTTCGAGTGCGCTTTCTGCTTCGGCCAGCAGTTTGGTGTCGATCCGGAAGGTGACTGTGTTCCCGTTGCGGTTTTCCAGTTCTGGCAGCACGTTTCCGAGTGCTATGTGTTCGTAAACGAGTTTGGACAGGTCAGTGTTGTCGCACACGCAGATGAGCACGGGCGGCACCGGTGATCCGGCCTGTTGGAAGGCCTCGTATGTCTTTTTCCACTCGGATGCCAACATCGCCAACGCCCCTTCGGCTTCGCGCAGCACCGATTCAGGCCTGGCGCGGCGACGGGCGGTCTGTCGTTCAGAGGCGGGGAGTTGCTGGTTGATGTGTTCCCACAAGCGGAAATACTTTGGAATCAACGCGCCCGTATTATCGTCCACGGGCACACGCGGGATTTTTACGATGCCCGACTCGATGGCATCTACGAGGCCAAAGTCGGAGACGATCCAGGGAAAGGGTGCGCCTTCCTCGTAGCCGCTGCCTTTGATGTAGAACGGCGTGGCCGAAAAGTCGGCGCAGAAGTTGATACCGCGCACTGCTTGGATTTTGTCCAACCCGCCAACCCAGACTGTGGCTTCTTCGCGCTCGGCAACTTCATCTGGCGACAATTGCTCGCGCAGTTCTTCCGGCAGGGGTGCAGGGCGGTAGGCGTGGTGGGCCTCATCGTTGATCACGAGAATGTTTTGCTTACTCCCCAATTCCTTCAACAAGCGGCGGCAGAAGGCTGCGTCGCTTTCCACGCCACGCTGCACCACGCTGCGCGAGCGGCTGTCGTCTCTGGGCTGAAATAGGTGCCAATTGGTGATCTCGAATTTGCCCTGCTGTAGTCGTTCCATCATACTGCGCGGCACGAGGTCAAAGCGCTCGTAGTAGTTGCCTGGCTTCCATGGCAGGAGCACCTGGAGGCGTTCGCGGATGGTGAGGTTTGGGCAGATCAGCAACACAGCATCTGAGAAACGGCGGTCTTGTGGGTTCGCCAGCTTGTTGAGCACCTGCCAGGCGATGACTAGGCCCATCACGACTGTCTTGCCGCTGCCGGTTGCCATCTTGCAGGCGTAGCGGGTAAGGCCATTGTCTTTGGGGATTTCTATGCCTTGTCGCTCTGCAGGTGAAGCTTCCACTAGCCAGATGAGCGTTTCGGCGGCTTCGCGCTGGCAGAAGAA
>JANWVL010000010.1 GCA_025056655.1 Candidatus Methylacidiphilales bacterium | reverse complement strand
AGTTATGCGAATAATGATCCGGTGAATGCTGTGGATCCGACGGGACGGCATTCGAGCGGGTTGACGAGTGGGATCTCAGGTTTTAATCCGACGCAGATAGGGAATTCGATGAATTTTGTTGCGAGTCCATTTACTCAAGCTCAGAGCAATGATTTAACATCCAAGTTAAACCCTGGATACAATAGCAGTTCTGATTCTGTAAGCCAAGGGCGTTCTGTTTTTCAGATTAAGGATGCTCTTTTGGGTGCAGGGCCAAGTGCGGCTTGGGATGCGCAACCGATGTTTAATATTCCGTTTACAACGCCAACAACAGGACAATGGGCAAAGAGTTTTGGGAGTGAAATTGGAAGAGAAATCACAGATCCTAATTGGGGGGCAAGCGAATCAGCGCGGCATATAGCATGGATGGCAGGATTGACGGTGAATCACGGTATAGATGTGGCAAGGAATATAGGAAATTTTCATGAGAAAGGACAGGAAAACACCAATGATAGTCTTAGAGATCAATTCAACAACAAAATTGGTTTAAGAATAGGGAATGAGATTCGAGAAATGATAGAGAATCCAATATCTATATCATACCAAGGACATTTGATAACAACTGGCGGGCCGATGAGCATTGAAGAATCTAGGCGATTTATAGAACAACGTGCAAGAGAGGCGATATACAGTGGAGAGGCAGCAATAGACGATACAGATTCAAGGATATTTAATGGACGATAATTTATGAAGAAGATGATAAAGTTTCTTATCAACCAAGATGAGAAGACGATTATAATGTGGCTACAAAACATATTTATTGTTGGCGTTATTTTTATAATAATTTTAGCATCGATATATATTTTTTTGATAAGAGGGAATTGGACAAAATCAAATATTTTAGAAAGTCAATTACGCGGAAATCGTATAGCGGTAGCTTTAGAAGAATACTTTAAAGATCACCAATATTATCCTGAAAAACTCGATGATCTTTTATCAAAATATATCGAAAAATTACCTCCCCCTATTGCCGGGGCTGGTGAATGGGAGTATTACAAACCGAGATGGGACTATAGCAAGGATATAGATGGAAACATAATAAGGACATATTCAGCAGGGAGAACTTTTACTTTAAATTTTAGAAGATACCGAGATAAGCACTATCCTTATATGTCTTATAACAGCAGAACAAAAACATGGGAATTAGTGACTGAAAGTTTTTGATAAAAATAAGATGAGAAGTGTAGCGGGCAATTTGCGCAAATCACTCCAGTGCAGCGGCGGCATACAAGCGTGGATCGAGGAAGGAAGCGGCACGGGAGGGAGTGCGGTGGCAAGGGGGAACGTGAATGATGCGTATGGACACAGCGT
>JANWVL010000009.1 GCA_025056655.1 Candidatus Methylacidiphilales bacterium | reverse complement strand
AGTTTACATAAATATTATCGCAAAAACCTTGTATTTTTTTTTACTATGGGATTGCCATTTTGCATGGGCTTCGTGTTACCCCAAATGCTTCTATTCGGGCATGTAAAAACGACGAGCAAACCGACTCTGCAGCAGGTCTCTAGTACAGGCGCGGGTGTGCATCTAAAATTTGCTCAATTTCGCACCGACTAGCACTCTGGTGAAGGCACGTAGCGACGCTTCAAAAGGTGTTTCCACAAGTAGCTCAAAAGACTACGCAAGGTATACCGCTTTTCCACCTCTTCAATCAGGTGCTCCCAGTCTAATTGGGCTAAATCTCGCCTCCTCAGGCGGGTAACCGTCTCTTCAACCCATAAGAATTTCTCCGACCATACCACTATGAACGTGGAGGCCTGTGGGACATGGATCAAAAAGAAAGGCTGTTTGTACAAGCTGGCCACAAAACTATTTCTATTTCAGTCGCAATTTTCTATCAAGTGAAGAGCCGAGATTTGCTATAATTTAGGTATAAGATTTGCAGGGGAAAATCTTATGCTGCTGACAGTTGAGACTCTAAAGCTTGCCAAGCGGGACGAGTATGGGGTTTTAGAGATTAATTTTGAGGCGGCCTTGAAGGCGGCTTATCCAGACCTAAAAGTGGTTTATGGGCCGCCTGGTTGCTGGGGGACTTCTGCTGATTTGTGGTTCACGCCTGATGGGCATTTACGAGTTCCTTATGGTCGCTATCGTTCGCGCAAGCATTTCCACAAGGCTGGGCATGGCATTCTTGCAGTGGAGACTCAGGAAGATTGTGATTTGAATTTTGCGGGGAAGCCATTGTTCCTTTTAATGGGCTGGGCCTACAACGGGGATTACAAATCACTGGCGCGTTCGTATTATTTGTTTGGCCAAAACGAGGATGGCTCCTATTTCTTGCACAAGGTTCGGCCTGCAGTTGGGGAGCTTGGGAGTTTAGAAGCGGCACGGCGGTGGATTTGGCGGTTGCGCGAGGGGGAAGTGATTACGGCGCGGCAAGGCGATCTGGCATTTATTCCCAAGGATGCGCCAAGGCGGGGTTTTCAGGTAGGTGCAACGACCCTGCGGTTGGGTCGGCACCAGGTGGCGGCAGAAGGCACTTACCGCACCAAGGAGCGCGTGCTGGTGCTGAATCCGATTGCCTCACATCCAGAACACCACTCGGTGCAGCTTCAAGGCTGGTTCGAGCTGCGCCTGGGACGGGCGTGGCAGGCGTCGAGCGCAGATTGAAGCTGACGTTAAGGAACCGACTGACTTCCATGATAGTGATGCCTTTTAAGCACCCTACAAATCGTCTTGGGTCAAACTGGGGTATGACTATAATTACCGGTCTCAGACCATTGCTTGAGCCAGCGTTGCACCTCCCAAGACCGCTTCAATGCCTTTCTGACGTAAGTCTGTGCTGTAAGGCCTAGACATCACTCCGTACCGGCTATATTAACTCCCTGAACGCAGACCAACTCTTCCAGTTACAGCAAATCCTAGCCAACGCCTACGGCCAAGTCTCGGATCAAATTCAACGCTATCTCGACTAGATTTAGTATCTCTAGTAACGCAACAACGTTTCGGCAAATCGCGTCCGGCTCTGCAAATCTAGCTCCAAGCGCTCCCCGCGCCGCCGCCGCGCCACAAACCCCGCCCACCGCTGCTCCATCATCCGACAAAATTCTATCTCCGCCTTGCTAATCCTGATCCGCTTCAGCATCGGCACAAACGCCTCCTGCCGCCCGCGGACTGCCTTCTTATACCCAGGCGATACAACCACACACATCCCTGTGTCCAACTTCAAAAATTGCGCCGGATCAAATAGCTTTCTCGGCTTGTCCTGCTCCGAAATGCTTGTCGAGCTCCCACCTTTACCCCGCGACCGCGACCGTGACCACGACCGCACCTCCTCCTCCCCAAGCGCTCTCGCAAAAAATTCCGCACTCTCCGTCTCCCCAGGATTAAAGATAAACTTTGTATTGCATCCCGTCATAATCGACCGCGCTAGCTCTTTCCCATACGCTTTCTCTAACTGGGTCATGTTCTGAAAACCGATAATCCCACAAAATCCATCGCTCCGGTTCTCGTTCAGCCAATTCTGAATCTGCGGCAGATAAATCGTCGGCAACTCATCCAAAGCCACAACCAACGGATCCCGCCGCTTCTTGAGCGTCAGATTATACTGCGTTAGCATGTGCAGCGCTGTCGCAACTAGCGGCCCCACCGAATCCCGCCTCACCCGATCCATCCCCACAATTAATAATTGCCGCCCCTCTAACCAAAAATCAAACGTGCTCCTACCCACAAAATGTGGCGCAATATTCGGCTTCATAAATTGCGTTAAATTGTTCGTCGCAACACCCACAATCGATGATAAAGTCTTTTCGGATTTCCCCACTGAAATAATCTGTGCAAACGCTCGCAAAATCCAGCTCTTGTTGAACTCAGAAATCGCATAAGCACCCCACTCTGGCTTCACCGCCGATAGCGCCGCTACATCGTCTATCTCCCTCCGCTCCCGCCACCGCTCTAAACGCTCCACTAAATTGCTTAACGAAATCACAACCTGCGCCATCACTAGATCTGGCTCCGGCGACGCCTTCGCCACCATGAACACCGCCTGCAACAACTGCGTCGCCGCTGTCGAGAAAAAAGGATCGTCCTTGTCCGTCCCCACCTGAAAATTCTTGTTCATCACATGCGCAATCTGCCCCGCAGTCTCAGCGTCCAAACAATCCCGCATAAAATCCAGAACATTCACAGTCTCTGACTCCGGAAATCCAGGTGCAAACACCCGCACCTCGTACCCTAATCGCTCGGCATAAGGCCCTAAAATCGCCGCCTGCGATGGATACTTGAAATCATACAAAATCACTGGAAAACCCTGCTCAATCACGGAACGCAAAAGCGGATCAATCGTGCTAAATGTTTTCCCAGACCCAGGCGCTCCCACCACCATCACCCCACGCTGCAAATCCGGAAAGTACAACCGCTCCCGCGCCGCCGACCTGTACCGCCGCCACCGCACTCGCCGCCGCTCGCACCCAGCCAAAAAACCTAAAACACGACCCACCTCCACCTGCAACCGCTCTAACTCCTCAAACGTCGTCGCAGCCTCCCCACCACTACCTAACTCCAATAATCGCCGCCCAAACTCCAACTCCGCTAGCTCTAGCGCCGACTCCGCATCAAACCCAATATACCCAGCTACCGCATTCGCTCGCCGCTCCCGCATCTGCTCCACCGCTCGCACTCGCGCACCTCGCTCCTGCGCTCGCCCACCCCAATACGCACTACCAACCCCTGGCCGCCATCCCATAACTTATGATATAATATAGTAAGAGTTTGGAGAAACGGACATGGATTTTATAGACAAGTGGCGGGATTCAAAGTATGAATCGGAAGTGTCTGCTCCCAGCTTAGCATTCTGCCAGTGGAATGCCAAGAAGATTGCAATTCCTGGTATGCTGATTTCCATGCGGCAAGCAGAAGCCGCGGGGTGGCAAAACGGCGCGCCTGGTTGGGAAAAACGCAAATTCTCTTACGAATCCGGCGCAGAAGAAGAAGTGCTAGCCTGCAAAAATCCCATCTTGGCTGTCTTGCGCGTACACAAACTCACTTTGGTTTTCCGCGATGCGCACAATGGCCACAAAAAAGGCGACCCCAAACCCGACCACGAACCTTACGATAAGCGACTGCATATACCGCGCCGGACATACACAGTCGGGTTTCTCGCGCCTAACGGCCAAGGCGGATACAGGCTCCTGCACACCGAACCCATCGCCTGGACGCCCAAAGGAGTCGCAGGAGCAAAATTCTCGCTGGAGTGCTATGGCCCGTTCCGGCAAGCCATTCGCGCGATTTTCGGCGCAGATGTGCCCGGTTTCATCTTCGCCTTGCGCCTGGTTGGCCAACCCTGGCAGCTGCCGGAAGGCACGAAAATCCAGGTGCCGGCTCTCGTGGACGGCGTGCCCCACGACAAAGCAGCATTTCAGCCTCTCTACGTCGGCGACGAAACCGCGGCAACCCTGGCCCTCTGGTACCGCGACCTCTATGACGAGCCCGAAACGGGCATCGAACCCCAGCAAACGCTAGAAGAAGACGAAATCCCCTACTAGTTGCTAGTCCGCCCGCCGTTGGCTATAGCTGAGCCGCTTCAGTTTGTTAGGGCGATAGTAGGAAAACCCAAGACGGAGTTGCGCTCTGCAACCCCCAAGATATAACAAGCAGAGATGGCTTAGCTATAAAAACCGCGGCGGGTGTTTCCCTCCCCAAACCTATGGACGAATACTTGGAAATGCTCTGTTTGCGCTGGCACTACAACAGCCTGACCTTCACCCAGTGGCGACAACGCTTCCTGGAACCGCTAGGCGGCACCTACGACCCCTACGGCAATTACCTCGTTCAGGTGGGAGACCCCAATGGCCTGCTCTTCTCCTGCCACATAGATACCGTGCCTGGCACCGCCGAAACCCACACTAGCCTAGCAATTGACCCCGACGGCATCGTCTATCGCGCAGAACCAACCCAGCCCCTCGGCGCTGACGACACCAACGGCGTCTGGCTCATGCGCCAGCTTATCCACCGCGGATTCAACGCAACCTACCTGTTCCACCGCGACGAAGAAATCGGCTTACTCGGCGCAAACTGGCTCGCCCAAAACCAAACCCAATGGCTGGCACAATTCCACACCGCTATCGCCCTCGATAGGCGCGGCTACGCAGACATCGTCACACACATGGCTGGCCAGCGGACGTGCAGCGACACCTTCGCTTGGTACCTCGCCGATGCACTCGCCATGTACCCGAACCCCAATGGCGGGCGAACCGACGTGGCTTGCTACAACTACCTCATCGCCAACTGCACCAACATCAGCGTCGGCTACTTCGCTGAACACTCGCCCCACGAATACAGCAATTTCCACTTCCTGAAACAACTCCTGGACAAACTGCTATGCCTCGACCCAAAACAACTCGCCAGCTTCTACCTGGATGGTTCAGCGTCCAAACCCACGCACCTCCCCCCAACCAGCAACTGAGAGTTTGGACCCGCCTCCTGAATGGCCTCGAACTCGAACTCCACGCCACCTTCGACCCGCACCACGGCTGGGACTTCCCCGTCGGCTGGAAACTTGCCATCGCCCAAGTCCTCTACTGGCAACCCGTCGGCATCCCCTATGTCGAAATCCCCATCCCCCCACCCTGGTGCCCCCAACTACCTGAACCCCCCACATACCCAGACCTCCGCCTCACCGACGGAAAAAAACACTACGTACTCTCCCGCAGGTGCCTCCAACACTGGAATCTCCTACCCCACGCCAAAACTATCTGGGCCATCTACGGCGGCCAACAGCCCGCCCACGCCGATATTCCCAAAGATTGGTACCCTCCCCAACCAGAACACTGGCGCACACTCGTCCCTGCCGCCGCACGCACCGCTTACCTCACTCTCTGCGCACAACTCTACCTCGCAGCCACAAGACCAGCACCTCACCACGCACACCTCGCCCGCCTCTCCCCTCAACTCCTCTCTCTCTATCAAAAACTGTTATAATATAATATAGTCATAACTCGTAAAGGATGATAGGATGGACGAGTGGGTATTTGGAGTGCGAGTCGACCGCTATACGCCGGAACAGATTTGCCACGAGACGCGCTGGGACGTGGAGTGGGACGAACAGAAGCAAGAGCGGCTGCAGGCGTGTCATGAAGCCTTGAGACAGGCGGGAATCGAAATCTTGCCCTGGGACTTGATTTTTGCGTGCGCCGAAGACGACCCCAAAAATGCCGATATCTATCTCGCTCGCTACACCCAGGCCCATCGCAACCGCCAGGCAAAAGCGCTCTGGCTCGCAACCGACGCGCAAGGCGACCGCTACGCTCAGATCGATGCCTACCTCTTACCAGGTAGCGGCCATTTCAACTGGGGCTATCGCGGCGGCGGCCCCGCAAACCTCGTCGATACCGTCTGCACCGCTCTCTTCTTCCCACACTCGCGCCCACGCGCTAGAGAAACTCTCTGGACTATCGTAGAAAATCTCCCACTCCAGCAGGACTTCATCGAAATCCCGATCCCCTCCCTCCTGCAATGGATCGAAACCTTCCCACACTCAAAAAAACTCATCCTAGACTATATTCGAGCACCTAAATGGGAATTCGTCTATGAATAGCACATCCTCCGATATCGCAGAAACAATCCAGTACCTCCAGGAACTCGCTGTCGCCCTCACCGAACACCTCGAAACACTGCAAGCGCTTCGCCAAGATACACACAAGTGGCAAGAACTCGCCCATCTCCTGGCTGAACTCAAACTACCAGTAACCCAACTCAAATCCCAAACTGAAACACTCGCCGCTAAAGCCCAAACCCTGATCGACCAAAACCAGCTCCAAGCTGTCATGGATACCTTCATCCAATACCAAAATCAGCAGCTACAACAATATCTCCTCAACGCTAACTCCCAAATCTCACACGCCGCTCACGAAATTAACTCCGGCCTCTCTCACATCACCAAACTTAACTCCGAACTCCTAAAAAAAATCGCTGAATACCTCGGAACAAAAACTATCGAAAAGTATAACGCTAAACAAATTGATAAATCCATCGCTCAACTCAAACTAATCGTTATCGCCGCCTGCACCGCCGCCGCACTCCTACCCCTCGCTATCCTCTACACAAACCCCCCCATCGCACCTCACCATAAACGCCTCCTTGATACACTCCACAACCAAATCATTAATACCAAGTAATCATTTATGCTATAATATAATAGTAAATCGTAAAAGACGGATGACAGATGAAATTTTCGGAGTACCAGGAAGCGATTTTCAGGCATGTCGAGAAGCAAGCTGGGCATTTAGTTATCGAAGCCGTGGCGGGCGCGGGAAAAACCACGACGCTCAAGGAAATTGGGCGGCGTTTACCCCAAAACCAGCGGATTCTCTTCTGCGCCTTTAACCGGCACATCGCCGATGAACTGCGGGGACAGTTGCCAGAGCATATCTCGCTTGCTACCATCCACAGCCTTGGCCGCAAAGCACTCAACGGAGCTCAGCTTAATCAGGCTCGCTACTGGCATCTCATCCGTGCCGAACTCTCCGAAAACTATAAAAAATATGCCTGGCTGCTGCAAATCCTTCCCTTCCCGGAAGCTACCTCTTACCTGCGGGAACTCCTGCATGTCGCTCAATCCTATCTCGCAGAATCGGGACTCCAAGCCCTAGAACACGCACTCCAAATCGGCATACCCCCAGTCTGGAACTCCCAAAACCAAAAAAAAGAAATCGCACATCTCCTGGACACACTCCTCGATAAAGCTATCCTCTCCTTTGAAAAATCTCACGAAATCGATTTCCCAGATATGCTCTGGCTACCGCACCAACTCCAATTAGCTCATAAATTGCCGAAATTTGATGTCATACTCGTTGACGAAGCCCAAGACTTATCGCGGGCTCAGCTCAATATCGTCCTCAATTGCCTGGCACCAGGCGGGCGCATCATCGCTGTCGGCGACCCCCATCAGGCTATCTATGCCTTCGCAGGCGCAGACCCCGATAGCCTCGCACGCATTAAGCACACACTCCAAGCCGAATCCCTTCCACTCGCCGCCTGCTATCGCTGCCCAAAAAACCACATCCTCCAGCTCGCTCAACGCTTTAACCCGCGCATCCAACCCGCTCGCCACGACTCTGGCCCGCTCCGCTCCACAACCGCTAACAACTACAAACCTCACCCAGGCGACCTCATTATCTGCCGCCAAAACCAACCCCTCGTCGAACTCGCACTTGACTTGCTCAAACAAAAAATACCTTGCCAAATCCGCGGCAAAGACTTGCTCTCCCACCTCAAATCCACCATCCGCTCCACCGCCCCAGACCCCTACTCCCCCATCGCTCACTTACACCGCATCGACCAGTGGACCCAAATCCACCTCCAAGCACTTCAAGATATGCCTCAACAAAAACAAGACTTCCTCGATAAAATCAATTGCATCAAAACACTCGTCTCCACAGCTAACGCCACCTCCCTCTCTCTTCTCGAACTTTTCCTAGATTCCATGTTCGCTGACCACAAAAAAAATAACCATACTATCTGGCTCTCCACCATCCACAGAGCAAAAGGACTCGAAGCTAATAGCGTCGTCCTACTCCCGCCTAAATCCCTAATTAAACCCTCTACACAAACCGAAGCACTCCAGGAACGCAACCTCAACTACATCGCCGCTACACGCGCTAAACACTCCCTCCTCTTGCTCGATAATCCTATATAATAAATCATAACCACTGATAACCTGACTAATCCTATGCAGCTAACCGTCAACTCTCAAACACTTCAACCAAAAAAAACTACTCAACCTGACCTGAACCAGCTCACTAAACTGATCCCGCACTCCATCCAAAACGCACTCCAGCACCTGGAGCACATTCATGTGGCCTCCTTTGAACCTGAACGCTGAAGCCGCCCAAGCTCTTGCCTCCCTCCTCCAATCAGCTCGCGATAACGACCTCATCATCACCCGCGACCAAATCTGTCGCGCTATCCCATCCCACCCAAACCCTCAATCCATCGCTAACGCCGTACTCGCATCCCCCTCCCTCTCACGCCTTAATCGTAATGCCGCTCAATTCCTACACCACTCCCTCTCCCCAAAAGGCCTCGCACTCCGCTCACTCCACCACGCAAAAAACGGTATACCCCGCGATAAACTCATCTCATCCCTCCTCTACCACTTCGCATCACTCTCACAATCCAACGCAGAAAAAATCCTGCTATCCCCAGACTTCACACTCCAAGATAATCTCGTCTTTAGCTCAAAAAAACTCGCACTCCAAGCTGACTCCCATAGACAAATCATTATCAACCTCTTCGCATCTCTCACTCACCCTATCTCTCTCTCAGAAGCCTATTACCTCCTATTCCCTCTCGGCTTCTCTATCTCACTCAACTCCATCATCAACACCGCTTACCACTCTGACCTGATCGTTCCTGTACGCGTCGACAATAAACAACTCTGGATCCATAAAAAACTCTCTCATCTCTACTCACAAATTATCCCTCAACCTGACCAAATCTGCCAATTCCTTAATACAATCTGCCACAACCAACTCAAACATAACCATAAACTCGAAATACCTAAAAAGAATCTCGTTCAACTTATCCAAAATAACTTCCAACTCACTCCAAAACAAGCAGCCGCCTGGCTCGCTAAAATCTCCCCCTCACACCACGACCCCCTCATCCTCTCCTATCGCACAGATAAAACCTATTTCTCTCTCAAAAAACGCGACATCATCCGCCAAACTATTCATCACATCGCTCGCCAAATCCTACTCTCCCATTACCCACAGTGGCTCGAAAAAAAATACCTCTACCTCCTAATCCATAAACAGTTCCCCTGTAACATCCACAGCTTCTACGCTTACCTAAAATCTATGCCAGATATCGAACACAAACGCAGCGGCAAATCCTACCTCTGCCGCCTTAAATCAGCAAACGCTCTAAACCACTCATAATATCTCTCTCCACGCTCTTTAAACGCCACCTCTCAACACCTCTAATACACGCTCGTATCCTGCGCCAACTACTACCTCCCCTCCACACACCTAACGCTTCCCCTAAATAACTCCCATACTCCCGCTCAAACTTATACCCATTGAACCACCCTAAATGGCCACAATACCATCCCCTAATATCCACTAAACCAGCTCGCTCTCCCCACCATAACAAAACACTGCTTATATCGCTCGACTCTAACGCTCGCCAACTATACTCGCTCATCCCGCGCAAATCTATCTCACTGCCCATATCAAAAAAAACTGATTCACCCCCTAACACAATACTGGCTACATCACTTAGCCACCGGCTATCATTCACCCTCACCGCCTTTAACCCGCCGTAACGACTACCTAATACTCCACCCCCATCCACAAATACTACTCGCTCATACCCTAACTCGTACCAAATACCGCTGATAAATCCACGCCATACACTCCACCCACAACTCCAGATAATCCGACAACGATAATTACCCATCCTACCTCTCAACTCGACATATCACATCGCTCGGCAATACCTCGTCACCCCGCGCTAACCCATACGCTATCGCCTCCTCTCGACTGCTAAACCTCATCTCAGGATACCGTTCGCAATACCAAAATAATCTCACACCTACTCCACCATCTTCATCCCTCGCCTCCCCCTGTACCGCCTCGTACCGCCGCTCTAGCTCCTCGCTCGCTCTCATCTCGCCCCGTAATGCACCACCACCACTGATCTGCACCATCACCTCCCTCACCCGACCTAACATGTCCTCTAACCACAACTTCGCCATCTCCTGCTCAATAAATCCAATCCGTTCGTCCTCGTATCCCAATAGCTTCTCAAAACTTAAATACTTCTGCGCTAGCGCCTGCGCTAACCAGTAATCCAATCGCTCAACACGCAAACACGCTACCCCCCCTAACCCTAACCTCACACCCTCTGACTCCACTAACTCAATCGCAGCTTCCCACTCCACATCGTCTAACCGCACCATGTTCCTCACAAACACATGCTCTATCGGTACGCTACTCTGACTCTCCGAAAATAACCGTAAATTCGTCCGATCCCCGTCACACACGTACCATAAATATATCCGAATCCCTAATCGCCCAGCTAACTCCTTCACTCGCGATATCTTGAACCACTCCCCAACTAGCTTGTGCACACCAGCAGGTAAATTCACTATCACGTCCTTCTGACGCGCTACCGATAGTAACTTGTTCGGCAATGATAACTCCTTCTCAGCCTTGCTAAAAACTACACTCTCTACCTGAAAACCAGCTCCCTCGTACACTCGAAAAATGTCTAAATTCACATCGTCACACTCAAATATCGCAAAACACTTCCCACGCTCCCGTAAATAGTAACTCACCAGCAGCTTGCATACAAAACTCTTGCCTACACCCCCCTTCTCGCCACCAACAAAATGTATCGCCTGCCCCATACTACCTTACCCCCCAAACGCATCCCTAAAATAAATCTCGTGCGCATCCATGATTAATCGCTCGATAAACCGATTCGATGCACTCGACTCTAGCTTCTCCCCTAAAAATTGCTTCACCTGCTTCTTCGAATATCCCTTCTTGAAAAGCTCCAACACACCAGGCAACAAAAGCTCACGCATCTGGCGATAGGTCTCCCCGCTGTGTTGCCGCGATAATACACCATCCCCACGATACGGCGGCCCCACTACCTGCGCCGCAAATGCCGCCTGTAACGCTAACTGCAACCGCTCTAAACTGTACGGCGTCCGCGTCCCATCCTCCACTCGCCTCGCTAACTCTAGCTTCGTCGGTCGCCTCTTCCCCTCCATCTCTTACCTCCACACTTCTACTAATATAGTATAAGTCTCTCTCCCTTATACGCCTACCACGGCCCTGAAATCATACCTTATCCATACCCCATGCACTACCCCCTTAACCGACTTTACCCACGCAAATCCCAAAGCCGGAAACTGGCTGAAATCTGGCTCAACGACGGGGATTGGGGGTGGTTAAGAGGGGTGGGCGGGGAAAGCTATGTGGATGCGCAACTACGGGAAGGCACCCCGCGGGTCCAGGCAATTGGCGAAATCTCGCAAGCCACGCTTACCCGCATCCAGCAAGGCCAAATCGACGACGACACGCAAGCGCAGGTAACGCAAGAAACCGGCGTGCGCTACTGGGGAGAACCAGGCAAACCCTTCACCGCTGACTTGCTCCTAGACCAGGAACGCTGGCAAACACTCCAAACCTGGAGCAACCAATACCAGCGACCGCTCAGCCTCATCCTCAAAGCCTTGCTCCTACACGGACGCGGCTACATCCTCTACCTTGGCCACTTGCCACCCAGAAACCGCGACGCTATCAGCGCAATCCGCCAAACCCGCCGCGGCTTCCACTTGCTACCAACCCTCATTGGCTATCCACACGATATATAAGGCAAAACCCATGCTCGGACGCCTGGACTTCTGCACCGACGCTCACAAACTCTGGCGCTACATCTATTCCAAACACGCCACCCCACTCGACGCAAACGTGCCAGATACGCGCCACCCCGAAGCACTCCAACTACTCCTGCGCGATAAACTCGCTCACATTAGCATCGCTATCGCGCAAAAAGGAACCCTACCCGTAACCGATACAATGGCGCAAAACATCGGACGCAGCTTTATCCAACGCTACGCCTACTACGCCCAACTACCAGATATCTGCCAGCGCCTCGATGCACTAGTAGCGCAAGGAACAGCTTTGCCGCCACCACAACCCTACCCGCTCGACGCATTCCCCTACGCAATCGTGCGACACCACGACACAAACCATGAACACATCCATATCGCACTTGGTTGCTACGGACTACAGGGCGAACGCATCGAGATGAGACCAACACGCTATGCACGCCGCCTGATGGAGGTTATTCTGCGACAGCTCGAACGCGAAATGGACCTACCTGGTATGCGCTACTCCTGGGAAATTAGGGCGGAGCAGGGAAAGCACAACAGCATCGAAACCTGGGCCGCACGCCAAATCGGCGGCAGCAAGGGCATCAACACACTCAAACAAGCAATCAAAGACGCAATGGCGCAAGCCGACTCCTGGGAACAGTTCCGCAATCAATGCCAAGCACACGGCATCGAACTGATCCGCTCCGATACCCCCGACGCATACGGCAAACTCGCCTATAAATACCGCGGCATCTACCTGAAACCACGACAACTCGGAGAAGACTATGGCTGGCAGGCAATTGAACAGCAGCTCGAACGCAATCGAACGCATCAAAGAAGTCGCTAGGGGCTATACCTCTAACCCAGACGTAGCCGAACGCGCCGCCACCCGCGCCGCACAACTCCTACCCTATGACCCCGCCGACCCCTACTGGCACTACAACCTGCTCCTGCTCATCCTGCTCGAAGAATTCCGCTTGCTCCATGACCAGGCCGCAATGCAACAATTGATTCAAGTCGCCCACGAAACCGCCTGGCCCCATAAATCCAAACTGGTCCTGTTCACCGTCCGAATCGCAATAGCCACTAGCTCTATCGCTGTCGCCGCCGCACTCCTGGCCGGAATCATCATCGGAAAATCGTTATAAGCTATGATACGCTTATCATCCTATGCAACCCGAGCGTAACACCTATGACCCGCCGCTACTACTACATCTGCCGCAAACTCCCTGACCCCTCACTCCAGGCCGCTAAACTCGCCGTCACCGCCGCACTCACCACTATCCCCCTGAAAGCCCTATCAGACTGGCTGCAAACCGCTCCAGCCCCAAACCGCAACCCTGAATCCGAACTGGTACCTTAAAAAAAATAATCCTTGACACCGAGTATAAGTCAAGGATTATAATGAAAAACAACCAAAACTATAGTCATGGTAACTATGGTTATGGTAACGCAAATTGCAAGCCAACGACAAGAGAGACCCAAGACAGAGATACCGGAAGCAGTCTGGGCAGAATTCCAACAATCAGCAATCAGCGAAGAACTCACCGCGACCAACATTCACTGGCTACAAGGGAAAAGGCTTTTAGAAGAATTAATCGGCTCCGCTACTACAGGGCATCAATACGCAACCCGCGAGATACAGAAGCTAATCACTCGCTACGAGAAACACTGTGAAGCCGGTGGTTGGGCGTGCTGGGGCGTGACCCTCGCCGGGGAACCAGGCAACACTCCTGTAATCAAGCTCGCCAAGCCGAGAGTCGCCGCGGACGGCAAGGCGATTAAGTACGAGACGCCTGTTCGGGCCCCAGGTACACCTATCCTCCCCATCGCAACTGAGACCTGCATCCAAAAAGTAGAAGCACGCTTCAATGTCAAACTCCCGCGAGATGTGCCTTTCTGGCGCGCCATCCAGAACGCCGATGTGCCGATTTGTGTAACCGAAGGGGTCAAGAAGGCCTTGGCGCTTCTGGAACAGGGCATTCCCGCCGTGGCCATCAGAGGCGTCTGCATGTGGCATCCCAAATCCAAAAAGGAACTTTATCCAGAAATCGCCGCCTTTTGCCACTCAGGGCGCACGTGTTACATCGCATTTGACTACGACAGCAAGCCCACCTCCCGCGCCAGTGTGACCAAGCAGGCGGTCAAGCTGGGGCGCGCCATCGAACGCCTTGGCGCTAGGCCCCTCTACATGCGTTGGAGCGACGCCAAAGGTATTGACGATTACCTGGCGCTCTTTGACCCGGCGCAGCGCTGGCTAGTGGCCACGCGCCTGCTCCAGGATGCCTTACCCCTAGCGCGCTATCGTCGCATCCAGATCGAAGCCGAAGCTAAGCTGGCTATCCCCCAAATCCGCCAGGATAACGCCTTTGCCGCATCCTATCACAACGGACGGGTTGCCAATTTGGCGGCAACCCCAAATCAAATCCTGGCCATCCGCGCACCCATCGGCTCCGGCAAATCCACAGAAATCGCACGCATCGCCGCCAACTGGAAAACTCAATCCACCCGCAGCCACAAACATCTAGTCCTCGTGCTCTCGCCCCGAAATGCCCTGGGCCGACAGCTCGCCAGCAAACTGAACATCCCGCATATCCACGACTACGCCCCCTATGACTTCGACGCACTGGACCGCGATATTTCCGCCCGCCACGGCATCGCCCTTTGCCCAGATTCCCTCCACCGTCTGCCCAGTTGGATATGGAAAAACCAAAACATCTTGCTAATCCTAGATGAGGCCAATCAGGTCGTTCGGCACACAATTTTTGGTGATACACTCAACGCCAAATGGCGCTCCCACGTGAGCAAATTCGTCGAGCTGTGCAAGAACGCCAAAGCTATTATCGCCGCCGAAGCCGAATTGCCCAACCACTCACTGGCATTCTTGAGTCAGACCTCACGCAAACCTGTCAAATTAGTTCAATTCCAGGGCGCAGCCCCAGACCCGTGGCACGTCATTCTCTACGACTACTCACCCAATCATCGCGCTATCTTCGACGAACAACTCCTACTCGCCGCAACCGCCGAACCAACCTTGATCGTCTCCAGCTCAAAAACTTATCTCGAAACACTAGACGCACTGCTCACAGGGCTGAAACGAAAAGTAATCCGCATCGACAGTGACACAAATGAACTCGGCATATTTGCCAGCTTTTTCGAGGACCCAGACACCTGGTTGCAGCAAAATCAGCCGGATGTCCTGCTCCTGTCTCCCTCCGCAGAATCCGGCGTCAGCATTGAAGCCAATATACCCGCGCAAAGGGCCTACTTTAAATCCGTCTGGGGCTATTTCCCCGCCCTATCCCCAGATACCGCACTGCAGATGTTAGGACGCTATCGCCCCAGTGTGCCGCGCCACATCTTCGTCCCAGAATCTACACCCCACGCAGACCTGGAAGGCCCCAAACCATACGCTATTCGCGCTCGCCTCCGCTACCTGGCCGAAGCACTCGCCCAAATCCACCAGGTTCCCAACCCGATAAACCCAGATGAAACCCAAACCGCCATCGAATCCTATATCGCACACGAAAAAGCACTTCAGTTCCACACCAAAAGCATCTTCAAGGTTTACCTGATTGAATCCCTCGAACGCCAAGGACACATCGTTAGTCGCCACGCTCACGGACAAGCAAACCCCGCCATCCGACAAGCCTTTAAAATGGAAAAAAATAAGCTCCAGCTCCAAAAAGCGCACCAGTTTGCCACAATTGAAATTGATCCCAACAAGCACACCTCAGAATGGGCATCTCACGTGCTCGAAAATTACGAATCTTCCGCCCACGACCGCATAACCGCAATCAAAGCCCTCCGCTTTCACAAATTCCCCAGATTGCGCAAACACCTGGACGACCCAAACTTTGTTCATCTCGCCTATTACGAAAATCGCGGGCGGCTCGAAAATCAAGCCGAATGGCGTACCCTAGCTGAATTTGGAAAACTGATAAAGCACCTCGAACGAGAGAAAGTAATTGCCATTCTGACCAATCACCCGCAAGCTACCCACAAATTGCCCAAAAAGGCCATCATGGCCGCCATTATCAGCGAAATCGGCCTGCTGGGGCTGCTCAATCAGCCCTACTCTAACGAACACCCCAAAGCCCAGGAAATTGCGAAGCAAGCGCTCAAATGGGCTAACGAGATATGGCATTGCTGGCGCTTGCAAATCAAGGACTCCCAAACCCCCTGCGAGATTATCAATAAGCTATTTCGGCGGCTAGGCATTGTCGCAGTTGAGATGGGCCAAAAGCGGCGACCAGGCAACAAGAAGATTCGCATCTGGCTCGCCCAAGACCCCTTGGCCATCCCCGACGCAGACCCCGACAAATCACCCCAGCAGCAGGCTTATTCTCAGCTCGTTCTCGCCTGGAGAGAGCACTACCGGGCTCAGCTCGCTCCTTGGCTGCCCGCGCCACCGCCACCGCGACCATCACCGCCCTAACCACACCACGCGACAATTCACCAAGTGCTAAATCAGCTCCCCATCCCCAGACCCGCGGGAGCCATATCTGCCTGCCGCACTACCCTGACTCCGCCACCGCTAAACCTGAATCTATAAGCAAAAACTATTATCAGTGGCCATAATTCTTAAGCAAAGCTTATCAAAAAATGTGGAAAGGTTAGCGAGTGGGATGGCCTTAGAGGGGCGCGGGGCTCTCTGATCCGCCTTTACCTGGCTCCATGTCCCCCGATTTCTGACTATCTTTCCATCAGCTATTAGCAATTCGCGCGCCGGTTATAGGGATTTTTTAGAATGGGAGCATGAAGAGAGGGTAGGGGCTTATGTTTATTTTGGGGATTGAAGATTTAGAGATAAGGCAGGGTCAGTATGCGCGGGTTGGTGCGGGTTGGTTTCGGCGGAGTGCCATGTGGTATGAGCAGCGCACCGCGGCGGTAGCGGCGTGCCAGCGGTTGTTGGATGCCGGATTTAACGTGTTGCTTATCCAGGAATCGCCGTCCTGTTATCGCATCTGGTTTCCCGTGGACGGTTTGCCTGCCGCGCCCGAGCCTGCACCTGCAGAAGAGCAGGGGAACAAGGTGGTCAAGCGGTTTCGCGGGCAAGTTTATAGTTAGGGCTTGTTCCATCCGCTAGAATGATGTATCATATATTTATAGGAACCCAAGTGGGCGCGCAAACGCCAGGTGGTTCACGAAAACCGCCAGAACCTTGACAATCCGATCGGGTATCTATTGAAACAATAAGGATTATTGGTAAGACTATCTGTTGGGTTACTGCAGCAACAAAGACCTAATTGTCTGAAATGTGTTATTGGTCAGTGTATGTTTGATTCGGTGTTGACCTGGATATTGTTTAGAAGCA
>JANWVL010000008.1 GCA_025056655.1 Candidatus Methylacidiphilales bacterium | reverse complement strand
TTGGGTTGGGCTGAGGGGTGAAATGACGATTGCAGGCCTTGCACAGGTAGCGCTGGCTGCCGCTGTGATTCTTGCCTCGTTTGACCACCGATTCGCTTATGTCTCTTTGGACACTTCATGTATCCAATTTTATTTACTCCCCGGTGATATAGGCGATGATGGATTAAGCGCCACGGCTTTTCAATATTGTACTGATGGCTTCAGTGAGTATGCTGCTTTAAACTACCTTGGCGGATGCCTATGGTTATGCCGGGCAAGTAGCAGACCCATTCGGTTGAAGCAAGACTTGCCGAAGTGCGGAGGATCTTGCTCGGCTAGGTCTACGGATGCGGCGCTTTTTACGATGTGTGGAGGATAGGCGGCGATCGGTTGTATCCTTTGTGCAATGCTGGAATCGGCGGTATCCTTTCAAGCAAGCGTATCCAGGTTATCAAAGCTATCTGCGGGATTACGCAAATATTTTGGTTTAGATACTCCTAACCTCCACGGCGTTGATCTATTTTTGAATTTTACCAGCAAGTTATTAACAATCATTCAATGTTTGACTTGACTTACAGCCAGAAATATATACAATGTTTTGAGATTGATATGTAGGAGGAAGATATGGAAGATATCAAAATTGACGAAATGCTGAAATATCGAGACCAGCAAAAGAATATTACTTATGGTTTCACAAGTCCTGGCCTCTCATTTGTATATGGTTTTCCAGGATCATTCAAAAGCATGCTCATGAGCGATCTGGCTGTCGCATGTGCGACAGGTAAACCATGGCTTAAACCAGTAGCAAACACAGATATACCCCCTATAAATACACAAAAATCATCTGTGATTTATGTGGATCTTGCGAATGGTAAAAACAATATCATGACGCGCTTTGGTGCACTCCTAAGGGGGTATGGCATTAACTCAGCAAAGAACATACCATTGCATGTATTTTCGGCTTCTCCTGATGATCTTTCCGCCAAAGATAAACAATCTATGAATAAATTGAAAGAAAAAATATTAAGTTTTAATGCCAGCATGGTGTTTATTGATGTCTTCAGTCTTCCTGCTTTTGGTATAAAAGACGACGATCCTGATATTGCAGGAACTCTATATAATATAAAGAAAATTACGGAAGATTGTCTATGTTGTATGGTTATTATTTATACGCAATTAAATATAAGCCCAAGACAAAATGTAGAGGAAACAACTCGTCAAATTTCTTTGATCGACAAGGAAGCAGACTTCATATTACGAATAGAACGACTCAAGCAAATTAAAAATCAAGTCTTGCTAAGACCACTCAAATGTAAGCATGCATATTTGAATATTTATCAAGCCGAGTTCCAATTTTCACATTGGCCTAACACAAATAAACTTTGCTCAGCTAGTTTCTCTAGTTTTCAGGTAATGCCTCCAATGTCAGTTCAGAAGGCAACAGAGACATTTCATTTAGAAATGATGATGTAGGAATGATCAGGCGAAAAAGCAATTAAACAATATATTTATTTCAACATGACTGCAACTATTCGTGATGAGTTATAATATATTCTATGATAGATAGTGACAAAAAACTTGTTTTAGTTGCTGACAGTGATCCTCATATTATTCAGTTTATAAAGATGAATCTTGAACAAGGGGGATTTCATGTGGCAACTGCTGAAAATGGGCATGATGCTATAAATAAAACAAGAGAATTGTTACCTGACTGTGTTATTCTTGATGTTATTATGCCTGATATGGATGAATTTGAGGTTTTATTTTTGATCAGGAAGGAAAGCTATGTTCCTGTTATCATTCTTACGGCTAAAAGCGCTGAGAATGATAAGATTAAAGGATTATCAATGGGCGCTGATGATTATATAACCAAACCTTTTAATCCTCGTGAGCTCGTGATGCGCACTAAAGCTATAATTAGAAGAGCAGAATTACCACCTATGTTGAATGGATCAAACATTCATGTGGATAATCACCTTACTATTGATTTCAAGAACCGTGAGGCTATTGTAGAAGGCAAGCCAATTAAGTTAAGTCCAACAGAATGGAGACTGTTATACTATTTAGTGCAAAATGCAGGTAGGGTAATATCAAATGAACAATTATTGAGCTGGGTGTGGGGATGGGAATATCGTGATGATACTAAAAAGCTAAATTTGTACATAAAATATTTACGCAATAAGTTAGAAATAGATCCTTATAATCCAAGGTATATTCTAACAGAAAGGGGCACCGGATATCGTTTCGTAGATTTCCATAAGATATTAGAAGAAAAGCAAGATGACAAAATCGATCAAAATCAATTTCAAATTTGTTGATATGGTTAATTATTTTACATGTAAATATTTTTAATGCATAAATAAAATTTGATAATACCATCGGCTTTTAAATCCAGGATTGAATCATGCAATGTATCACCCCTCTAGATAAATAGTATATAATCGTAATAAATTTTTTTATAATACTTATAAGTTTAGTCAAGATCATATAGAATGAATTAGCCAGATATCTTGGCTTTATTATACTTTCAAATCACTCATTATTCTTAATTTAAAAACTTGCGCATATATTTATTATGTCTTATAATATAAGAGTGCTTGGCGTTTAATATAGATATTATGAATTGCTCATTAGGCAAGCTGTTTTATTATTCGAGTTGCTCAGACTACGAATTTAATTACACAAAAGAAAATCTAGAGAAGTTGTATAATGAATTTCATAATGAAGTATTTTATATAGCGCTTGAATTTATTAGAGATAAAAAAGCGAGTGGTCCATTTATCGGGATGAAAATACTAGCTGATTTAAAAGATGTCAGGGGACTTGATTTAATATATCAATACATTAATCATTATAACTGTAGTTATAGGATTATGGCTCATTATGCTCTATATAAATTAGGTGTATTATCATCCATCGAGAATATAAAGCACGAGATAAGAAATAACGATATCATATCTGCAAACATATTCCCAGCCATAAAAGTAATCATTCAAGACAAGGACGAATTATTTAATTCAGAAATATCTTCTTTAATTAAAGAGGAGGGCGTGAGCACAAATAATAAATTATTACTGGCCTCTCTCTTGATAGATACAAACTATCAATTGTCTATCGAGTATATCTTAAATAATATAAATATGGCATCTATCGATATCATAATTGATGTTATAAATATATTATCAGATCATGATTATATAAATACAAATGATGATTTATTAAAGATACGCGATGTGTTAAATAAAAATAATTTTTGCGAAAGTATATTGGACAGAGCTAAAAAATTTATTAATAAAAAAGCAACATCAATTCTTTATCAACAAGATCAAGCCACCATAAATGATGGTATAAAACAAAGCGATCTTATATTCAAATCTGTTGACGAAGTCATCACTTCCATATCAGAGAATAAAGATGATTTTGAAGTTGATAATCAGTGTAATAAACATATCCCTAGTGTTACCTTTATAAGTAGGTATATTATTAAAATCCTTGATAAACTTTTAGATGATCAAGAGAAGAATCCAATAAGAATTGCATCATATTTATTTAGTTTTATATTAAAATACATGGATAATGAAATAGTTATAAAAATTATAAAGTTTTTGCAAAAAAATGATCGTGGGTTACTTCAAGATATTTTCATGGAATTAGACAAAGAGATAAGAGATGAGTTATGTAATAACATTCAGATTAACATAAACAATTTGTTTTTAAACGTACTCAGTTGGATACGTGAAAACAATTTCCTTGATATTTTTAATTACTTAGACGGTATTCTGGAGAATAAAGAATTAAGTGTTGTGTGTAAGATAGATTTTGTCGAAACCATTATATATTTAAATAATAATAAAGCCATTGATTTTATTAATAATTACATATTTAGGTACCCCCATCATAAAATCTCAGAGATAATGCTTTTTTATACATATCAATACAAAAAAAGTGAGTTCGTAAAAATGGCTGAAAAAATAATCGATGTTATTAAAAACAGAGAGGATTTAAAGTATAGCAGAATATGGACTACCTTGCTGAATATGAACTTTATGCTCAATACACCAGAATCAATATCGTTGGTATATAATCAGATTTCAGAAAAGGATTTCTTTTGTTATAAAGATTGTTTGATCAATATTAAATACGTGGATATGGGTATACTCGCTAATGCTATGAAAATATTCACGGCTACATATAATGATGTAAAAAAGATAGATATTGTATTGACAAGAATAGAGAATAGCGTAAACGATAAAGAATGGTTCAAATCATATATCTTATCTTGCGCTAATTCAGTTGAAAAGAAATTAATTTATTTATTTTTGACAAAGATTGAACAGCTAACTCAAGGTCAACATTACTATTTATAGTTTTTTGATGCATAGAATACAAGCGTGGATGGTGGTTCACGAAAATAATGAATTATTTAATTTATAGTATTATAAATCAATATGTTTATTTATTTTATCACAGCCCCGTTATATAAATACATTCACTTAAAATACCGCAGTTTTACAATATTGAACGAATTGGTAATGCTTTCTACTCATATCCGTCTTATCCATATTTGGCGCAACAGAAGAGCTTCACCATAGTAGTCTAAATGAACATAACCAATAAAACTGATAGTCCAACATTGAAATGCCTGTAGCACTTGATCTGACCAAACCTTTAATACTATCGAGTTAGAATAGAGTATCTAATACATGGTTTATCCGAGGGAGTGCCTAAACCCAAATACTTGCGTGGCCCCGCGGATAGCTATGATAACCCGGATGCGCTTGCTTGAAGGGATTCCGCCGATTCCAGCATTGCACAAAGGACTCACCCGACCACCGTAGCTCATCCACACACCGCGAAAAGCACCGCGCCTGTCGGCTTAAGCAAGCAAGATCCCCCGCAACTCGGCGAGAGTTGCTTTAACTAAATAGGTCTACGAATTGCTCGGCGCAACTAGAGACAGCTGCCAAGGTAATCTAAAGCAGCATACCCACTAAAGCCGTCGGTGCAATACTGAAATGGGCTTGAAGCTTGATCCACCACCGCCTGTAACACTGTTTCATCGCGAGATAG
>JANWVL010000007.1 GCA_025056655.1 Candidatus Methylacidiphilales bacterium | reverse complement strand
GTCGGTGATGACTTTGGCATTTGCGGCGACTTGGCGGAAGCGGAGTTGTTCGCGGTCTTGTTGGATGGTGGTTTCGCCGCGTCGGGCGTAATCGGTGTTTACCATTTGGTAAAGATTCTGGAAGTAGTCGGCGAACAGTTGGGGGTCGGTGGCTAGGCGGTCGGTGGCTTGTGGGCCTTGGCCAAGGGAACTGAGGGTGATGGCGGTCTGGTCTGCGGCGGCTTGGTAAACGCCTTTGGGTAGCTTGTGGTCGGCCGGGCGAAAAACGTGCATGTGGCCTCGAATCGGATTCCCCGCCGAGTCCTTAAGCCGACCCTCGCGGTTGCAGCGACCGGCGACTTGCACGATGGAATCGAGCGGCCCCAGAGCGCGCCACACGACGGGGAAATCCACATCCACGCCAGCCTCGATGAGCTGCGTGGAAATGACGCGGCAGGGCAGACCTTTTCTCAACCGCAGGCGGATAAGCCGAATCAGGGCAAGCCGGTGGCGCGGGCACATGGCGGCGGAAAGGTGGATGGGCGGCGGATCGTTGGGGCGTTGGCGGCGCAGTTCTTCCCAGAGTTCTTTCGCGTGGCGCGTCAGGTTGACGACGCAGAGGACTTGCGGGTGTGTGGCGAGGCGTTGGGCGAGGGTGGGCCAATCGAGCGCTTCGCCGTCGGCAGGCAGGTGATAGTCCACGCGGCGCAGTTGCCGGAAAAGTTCCGGCGGATCGGGGGCAATTTCCCGCAGTTCGTGTGGCTCGAAAAAGTCCTTCGGCAGCGAGCCGGCGCGGCGGAATGCGGGTTGGGTGGCGGAGCAGAAGAGGAAGGTTACGCCGTAGTGGCGTTGGAGTTCGCGGAAGACATTGAAGCAGGGGGCGAGTAGGTGTGGGGGGAGGGTCTGCACTTCGTCGAGGATGACGACTGAGCGGGGGATGCGGTGGAGTTTGCGGCAGCGTGAGGGTGAGGCGGCGAAGAGGGATTCGAGGAATTGGACTGAGGTGGTGACGATGATGGGGGCGTCCCAGTTTTCTGAGGCTAGATCGAGGTGGTGTTTTTCTTCTTGGTTGGGGTTGGTGGGTGGGCTGACGTTGGAGTGGTGTTCTAATACTACGTCGTGGCCGAGGATGCGGCGGTATTCGGCGGCGTTTTGTTCGATGATGGAGAGGTATGGGATGACGACGATGACGCGGCGCAGGTTGTGCGCCTTGGCGTGGGCCAGGGCGAAGGCCATTGAGGAGAGGGTTTTGCCGCCGCCGGTCGGAACAGTAAGCGAGAAAAAGCCCGGTGGCTGCGCGGCGCGCTCGAGGCAAGCGTCGAAGATGCGGTTGCGGAGAGCTGTGAGAGGGCTGTGGAGGTTTGCGTTGGTTTTGCGTTGGCGTTCTGCTTCGATTGCGGCGAGGAGGCGGTCGGTTTCGAGCGACTTTTCTGGTGGTGGGGTATTTGGCCAGGAGGCGGTGTCGAGGCGGTCGGCGTCTACTAGGCAGGAGAAGAGGAGGCGGGTGTAGAGATCGGTGGAGAGGGCGTTCGTCACCCAAGACGGAGGATTGGGGAGGGCTGGCAACGGGCCAAGTTCGGTTTGGAGCAGGTGTAGGAGCTCATTGGCTGTTGCGAGCGGGCGCAAGCGGTGGGTCTCGACAAGTTGCTGCAGGTCGCCGCAGTCGTGCAGACCGGCGTGGTGGCCTGCGACGGCGAAGGCTGTGCCGGCGAGTTTGTTGTCTGTTGTGGCACGCTTGAAGGCCCAGGCAGCGCCGAAAATTGCGTGTTGGGTTTCAAGAGTGCTGCGGCGTTGGCCCCGGAGCATTTGTTGAAATTCGGGGCGGTATTTTCCCAAATCGTGTAGGAGGCCGGCGAGTTCAGCCTCGGCGGCCAGACCTAGAGGCTCGGCGAAGCGCTTGGCCAGGGTCGCTACTGCGCGCAAGTGGCGGTCGAGCGGCTGCCATTTTCCTGACTCTTCGGGAAGTGGGTTGCCGTGTGCGTCTTCGGCGGTGTGGGCGTAGTGGGTCATTGGTTGAAGTTCTAATTATATATGCAATTTCAGCCGGGAATATGGACAATTTTTTTGAGGGAAAATTGAGATTTTTTTTGAGGAGGTGGTGAGAGGAGGAAGGGAAAGAGTTTGTTTTTTTGTGGTGCGGGGGATTAGGCGGGATTCGAGGAGAAAGAGGGTGTGAGGGAGTGGCGGTATGGAGTTGAGCTGAAAAAAAAAGGGAGGGGATGGGGTGGTGTGGCGCGGAGGCTAGCTAGGGGCGCGGAGTGGCGAGGGCGGTCTGGAGGGTGTCGGCGAGGCGGCGGTAGTCTGCTTGAGCGGGGGCTAGGCGAAGGGCGATCTGGGCTTGGGCGAGGGCTTCGGGGAGGCGGCCGAGGCGTTGGTAGGTGAGGGCGAGGTAGTAGCGGGCGAGGTGGTCGTTGGGGAGGCGGCGGAGGCCGGTGAGGAGGTGGCGTTCGGCGAGGGGGAGGAGGTCGGGTTGGTTTTTTTCGAGGTAGGCGCGGGCGAGGTTGAAGTGGGCGAAGGTGAAGTGGGGGTCGAGGGCGAGGGCGCGTTGGGCGGCGGCGATGGCGTCGTCGTAGCGGCGCAGGCCGATGTAGGAGAGGGCGAGGTTGTTGTGGGTGTCGGGGATGGTGTCGCGGATGGAGATGGAGGTGAGGAGGTGCTCGGCGGCTTCTTGGTAGCGGGCTTGGTAGTTGAGGGCGACGCCGAGGTTGTTGTGGGCGTCGTGGTAGCGGGGGTAGTGTTGGATAGAGAGGCGGAGGTGGCGTTCGGCGAGGGTGGGTTGCATTTGGTCGAGGTAGTGCATGCCGAGGTTGTTGTGGGCCATCCATGAGTGGGGGTTGAGGCGGAGGGCGTGGGTGCAGAGGGCGTATTCGTTGCGCCAGTGTTGGAGTTGGGCGTGTGAGCGGAGGGTGAGGAGGGCGAGGGCGACAAGGCTGAGGGGGAGGGTGACGCGTGGGAAACGGTAGGCGAGGAGGGAAAGGGCAAGGGCGGGGCCGAGGAGGGCGATGGTGGCGTAGCGGTCGGAGACGGTGCTCATGCGTTGGGAGAAGAAGGGGATGAGGCCTGAGACGGAGAGGAAGCCGAGGTAGAAGAGGAGGAGGGGGAGGAGAAAGAGGAGGCGCTGGCGTGGGATGGTGGCGAGGATGAGGAGGAGGAGTGAGGGGAGGGCGTGGAGCCAGGGGTGGGGTTGGGAGAGGAGCCATTGGGGTGTGCGGCCGTAGTCGAAGCAGAGGTGGATGGGGAGGAGGAGTTTTTGGAGGTAGAAGCTGAGGGCGTCGGCGGCGATGAGGGGGCGGGTCCAGATGGGGGGGATGTAGAGGAGGCGTTCGTGGGGTTGGAGTTGGCGTGCGATGATGATGAAGGTGAGGGCGAGTAGGAGCCAGGGGATGAGGGGGAGGAGGACGTGGATGGGGCGGCGGGTGCGGTAGAGGAGGAGGTCGATTAGGGCGGTTATGGGGATGATGACGATGGCGTGGACTTTTGAGGATAGGGCGAGGAGGAGGGTGAGGGTGGCGAGGAGGTAGGTTTTGGAGCGGAGGATGGCGGCGGTGGCGGTTGTGGGGGAGTGGGTGTGGGTGGAGGGGTGGTGGAGGGTTTTGAGGTAGAGGTGGAGGGTGGTGAAGGCGAGGGCGGTGGCGAGGAGGTCTTTGGTGGCGGAGCACCAGGCGACGGGTTCGACTTGGAGGGGGTGGATGGCGTAGAGGAGGGCGCCGAGGAGGGGGGGAAGGTGTGGTGAAGGGATGAGGGATGTGGCGGTGGTGGGTGGGGGTTGAGAGGGGGGATTGAGGATTTTGATATGGTGGAGGCGGGCGAGGAGGGTATGGAGGAGGTGCCAGACGAGGAGGGTGGAGATGAGGTGGATGAGGACGTTGGTGAGGTGGAATGGGGCGGGGTGGAGAGCGCCGAAGAGGGTGTAGGAGAGGGCGGCTGTGAGTGACCAGATGGTGAGGGTGAAGGGCATGTAGAGGTCGCTGTGGATGGTGAACCAGGCGGAGAGGGCGTTGGAGAGGGATGGGGGGGAGAGTAGGGGGTTTTTGAGGATGGTGCCTCGGGCGTCGTCCCAGAGGAATTGGAAGGTGGCGGTCTGGATGAAGAGGACGGTGGGAAGGGCGATGAGGAGGATGAGGGCGAGGGAGGCGGTATTTTTTCGAGGGGTGTGAGGTTGCGGTCGGGGCGGGGATTTGCGTTTCACGGTAGTGGGAGCGGATGGGTGAGAGGGTGGGGGATGTGTATGCCAGAGTTTGTGTTGAAATGGGAGTTTTTTGTTTTGCGGATGGATGGGGGAGAGGTAGTGTGGAGGGGATGAGAAAGGGGTTGTTGGTTTTTGGATTGGTGGGGTTGGGGTGGATTGGTTTTTGGGTGTGGTGGAAGTATTTTAGTGTGTATGGGGATGGGGGGGCGCGGGTGTTGGATCGGTATAAGGGGGTGGCGGTGTATGATAATGGGGAGGATTATGTGCGGAGTTGGGGGCGGCATTATGCGTGGTGTGGGTATTACTATGGGCAGAAGTGGCAGTGCGTGGAGTTTGTGAAGCGGTTTTTTTATCAGGCGAAGGGGCATCGGATGCCTGAGGTAATGGGGCATGCGATTGATTTTTGGGATGAGGAGGTGGAGGATGGGGGGATGAATGAGGCGCGCGGTCTGCGACAGTATCGGAATGGGGGGGCGGTGGCGCCGGCTGCAGATGATTTATTGGTGGTGGCGTGGACGCGGTATGGGCATGTGGCGGTGATCAGTGAGGTGAATAGGGGGGCGGGGTATGTGGAGGTGGTGCAGCAGAATGTGCGAGGGCGGACAAGGGAGCGGTGGGCGTATAGGGTGGAGGCGGGGCAGCATTGGGTGGGGGAGGAGGGGGAGGTGGTGGGGTGGATGAGGAAGGAGGATTATCGGGAGGGGGAGAGGGGTGATGGGGGATGGGGAGGAGGACGCGTGGTGCGAGGAGGGGGTGAGTGAGGATGGGGGAGCGTAGGCGATTTCGGTGGATTGTGGGGTTGGGGAATCCTGGGGAGCGGTATGTGGGGACGCGGCATAATGTGGGGTTTATGGTGGTGGATGAGTTGGTGAAGCGGAGGGGGCTGAGTTGGAGGTTGGAGAGGGAGTGGGAGGCGGAGGTGGCGGAGGGGCGTGGGGAGGATGGTGAGCGGTATTGGGTGATGAAGCCGATGACGTGGATGAATCGGAGTGGGGAGGCGGTGAGGAGAGCGTTGGCTTGGGAGAGGGGGAGGGTGGAGGAGGTGTTGGTGGTGGTGGATGATGTGGCGTTGCCTTTGGGGAGGGTGCGGGTGCGAGGAGGTGGGGGGAGTGGTGGGCATAATGGATTGCGCTCGATTGAGGAGTCGCTTGGAGGGAGGGATTATGCGCGAGTGCGGTGTGGGGTGGGTGGGGCTATGGAGCCGGGGATGACGCTTGAGGAGTATGTGTTGGGGCGTTTTAGGCGGGATGAGGAGGGGAGGATGCGGGAGATGGTGGAGCGGGCGGTGGATGCAGTTTGTTGTTGCCAACGTGAGGGATTGTCGCTAGCTATGCAATTCTTTAATAGAAGAATGGAGATGAGTTGACCTATGAAGAGACGTTATCAGGGGATATTTATTTTGGATTTGAAAGATAGGGAGGATGATCTGAAGGGGGTCATAGAGGGTTTGGAGAAGGAGATTGTGGGGGGAGGAGGCGAGATAGTGGGGACGCAGAAGATGGATCGTCGGAAGTTTGCGCGCGGAGATCATGATATAGATAGTGGTTATTATGTGAGTATACAGTTTTTGATGGAGCCTGAGAACTTGAAGGGGGTGCAACAACGGTTGCGTTTTAATGAGCATGTATTTCGGCAGGTTTATTTTAGAGAGGAGAAGCCCAAGGACTATGGACGTGTGGTCGGGGCTGGGACAGCTGCGGCGGCGGATGCGGAACAAGTGGAGGTGGATTAAGAGAAGAGAGGATTTTGGGAGAGTGGGTTATGGCTGATTTGAATAAGGTAATGCTGATAGGAAATCTGACGCGTGATCCTGAGGTGCGTTACACGCCTAAGGGGGTGGCTGTAGCGGATATGGGTTTGGCGATAAATAGCACTTATCGTGCACAAGACGGGCAGATCAGAGATGAGGTATGCTATGTGGACGTCGTGGCGTGGGGGCGGCAGGCGGAGACATGTAAGGAGTATTTGACTAAGGGGTCGCCGATATTTGTCGAAGGGCGTTTGCAATATGAGCAGTGGGAGACTAAGGATGGGGAAAAGCGGAATCGAATCCGGGTGCGAGCGGAACGGGTGCAGTTTTTGGGACGAGGTGGGGGACGATCGAGTGGTGCAGAATCGCAAGAAAAACGAGGCGGGGGACAGGCTTCGGATGGATCTTTGGAGCGAAAGTCAGCGGGATCAGATGATGCGGCTATGGCCGATATTCCTGAGGATGATATACCGTTTTAAGTTCAAAAAGCAGGAAGAAAGGAGTTCGAAATATGGACGTAGAAGTGATATTAAAAACGAAAGTGCCGGCCTTGGGTGCGGAGGCAGATTTAGTTTCTGTGCGTCCGGGTTATGCTAGGAATTATCTCATTCCGCGGGGGTATGCGGTGTTGGCGACTGCAGCATCGAAGCAACAGCTTGAGCAGCTTAAGAAGAAGCGGGCGGAGAGGGAGGCACAGGAATTAAATGAGGCGCAGGAATTGGCGCAGAGATTAAGTCGAGTGAAGCTGACTTTTACATTAACGGGAGCAGCGGGGCAGGAGAAAGTTTTTGGATCGGTAACGACGCAGGATATTGCACAAAAGCTGAAGGAGGAGGGTTTTGAGATTGACCGCAAGAAGATTCAGCTTCCGAGGGCTATCAAAGACTCTGGGGATCATGAAGTGGCTATACAGCTTCATCCGGAGGTGGTAGCAAAGGTTCGAGTTGCTGTAGAAGTGCCTCAGAGCGGTGACAAGAAGAGTGATAAAAAAGCTAAGCCCAAGAAAACAGCGGATGGAAACAAAAAATGAGGCTAGCAGAGATTTAATTAGACTTTACAAACTTGATTGAACAAGCAGAGTGCCGTAGGTCTTGATTTAACAGAAATGAATAACCGTTACTTTTTAGATGCACTTAGTGTAATGTGCCGCTTGATGTGGTTATGCCTGTGTGGGGTTTTCTTTTTGATACAAGAGGTGTGCGGAGAAGGGACCTTGGCACAATCCAATGATCCTGCAGCAGGTCTGCCTCAGACTCCTGCAATGCCAAGTCGCGACATCGATGAACATAGTGGTGAGGATGAAGTGGGATATACGGACAGGGGAGCAGAAGTTTTCGATGATAAAAGCGAACAGGAATCAACAAAGGAAGTGCCTACGCCAATTGTTCGTGAAATAGAAATTCTTTATGTGGGGCCCAAGTCTGTAAATAAGAACGTCATCCTTTCAAACATGCGAACGACAGTAGGCCAACCTTATACAGTAGCAGGTGTGGATGAAGATATACGAAATTTGTATGCTACAGGATTATTCACTAATCTGAGGATTTCTGACGAGCCTTATAAGGATGGCGTTAAGGTGATTGTTGTGGTCCAACCCAAGCCATTGATCAAGGATATAATTATTACTGGATATAAAGCGATAAATGAGGCACGTCTACGCAAGGAAATCAAATCAAAGGTTGGGGCACCATTGGATGAACGCCAAGTTGCCACTGACGCCGACAAGATAAAAGAACTATATCTTGATAGAGGGTATAGCCAGGTCCAAGTCACATACAAGACGGACGTAAATGAGGAGTTTGGGCGCGCGACTGTGACGTTTAATATATCAGAAAGCACTAAGGCTTATGTGACTAAAATTAAATTCGAAGGAAATGCGTCTATTAAAGATAAAGAATTAAAAAAGCAAATGAAGACTAAGGAGAAGAATTGGCTTTGGTTCATCAATAAATCTGGTCGATATAAAGATGACCAAATCAATGAGGATTTGCGAGCTATAAGGGATTATTATCAAGGGAAAGGATTTATAGACATGAGTATTACCGATTTTCAAACCCTCACCGTTAAAGAAAACGAAATGCACTTGCTCATTACTATAAATGAAGGGAAGCAATATAGAGTAGGGACAATAGAATATCGAGGGAATGAAATATACTCAACAGAGCAGATCAAAGCTAAAACTAAGATGATTGAAAATGAAATTTATTCACCGCAAGCACTCCAAGCTGATATAGAAGCCATCCAGGATCTATATGGGCAAAAGGGGTATATAGATGTCGATATATTTCCAGAGCGCTCGGCGAATTATGAAGCAGCTACAGTTGATATAGTTTATAATATCAGTGAGGGTGTCCAATCAACGGTTGATCGAATTATCATTCAGGGAAATAACCGCACCAAGGACAAGGTGATTCGCCGTGAACTTGCAATAGCTCCTGGCGATATATACGACAGCACAAGTGTCAAAGCAAGCAAAGCGCGTTTAGAGAACTTAGGTTATTTTGAGAAAGTTGATATTGCTCCGCAAGAAACCCAGGTCCCGAACAGAAAGAATATCTTAATCACAGTCCAGGAAAAACGCACAGGAAGCATATCATTTGGTGCGGGCTTCAGTTCAGTAGACAGCCTCGTTGGATTCATCGAATTGTCCCAGGGTAATTTCGACATAGGAAAGTGGCCAAGTTTCACAGGTGCAGGGCAAAAGTTTAGAACGCGTATCCAATATGGTCTAAAACGTCGCGATTTTCTGCTTTCCTTTACGGAACCTTGGTTTTTAGACCAAAGGCTTGCTTTTGGCTTTGATCTTTTCGCTCGGGAATCAAGCTATCTTAGCACTCTTTATAATGAAAGAAGGGTAGGAGGTGCCATCCGGGTGGCTCGCGCCCTTAATGACTACTGGACAGCGAGCTTACGATATCAGCTCGAGAATATAGAAATGTTTGATTTTAGCACATCTGCTTCCCCTGAGCTTTTAAGAGAGAGAGGAGGTCGATCTAAAAGTAGTTTGACAGCCATGCTTTCTTACGACACCCGCGACAATGTTTTCCTCACGCGGAAGGGAGAAAGAATAGATTTTACAGCGGAAATAGCCGGAGGCCCTGTCCTAATGGGGCAAACGAATATCTACCGCTTCCAAATCGATGCACAAAAATTTTGGTCTCTTCCTTACGATTTGATCCTCTCATTTAATCTCTCAACAGGGGTAGTAAATCGTTATGATGATTCGGAGTTTGTGCCGATATATGACCGATTCTTCATAGGTGGTTCTCGTTCAATCCGCGGATTTGACAATCGAGATGTAGGTCCTCGCGATTCCCTCAATGAGCCGATTGGAGGTCGAACATTCGGTTTTGTTAATCTTGAACTTACAGTCCCGATCATAGATCGTGTGCGAGGAGCTGTATTCATTGACGCGGGATTTGTTGATCCGCGGTTTGCTCATTATGGCGATATGTTTGATCTCTTCAATGCATCCGTTGGATTCGGTATCCGCTTAAATCTACCGATAGGCCCGTTGCGTTTTGATTTTGGTATCCCCATCAAATCGGATGAATACAACGACTCAGATGGTAAATTCCATTTCGATGTAGGATACCAATTCTAAACCTAAAATCGTATTCTTATCTAAACCTTAAAAATTCTAACAAATATGAAAAAAACACTACTCTCCCTCCTCACATACCTCGTTCCACTAGTAGCGATGCAGGCTCAATCTCTCAACATCGCGGTCGTCGACCTGCAGAAAGTATTCACTGAATACTACAAGACGCAAGAGACGCAAGGACTCCTCAACGACCGTCTAAACCAATTTCAAAAAGAACTCCAGGAAATGCAAACAGACTTCCAAAAACTGGTGGACGAAACGCAAAAACTTCGAGATCAAGTCACTGATCAAGCCCTCACCGAAGCGGCCCGCAAAGAAAGGCAGAAAGCATTTGAGGCTAAAATCAAACAAGTGCAAGACATGGAGCGCCGCATCCAAGAATTCCGCACCACTCGAGGACGGCAGTTTGAAGAACAAAGCACCCGCATGCGCCAAGGTATCATAGACGAGATCACAAAAGTAGTCGAAAAATACGGTAGGGATAACAAATATAATCTGATATTCGATATTTCAGCGAAAGGTATTTCAGGCACACTCACTCTGCTATATTCTGAGGGACAGAAAGATATCACCCAGGATATAATCAAAATCCTGAATGCAAACAAACCTCCCGCGGCGTCCAATAATAAACAATAACCTAGCGGATCGATAACACGCCAATAAGACTAACCAAGAGCAACTCAATTTGTAGTGCAGCGACCCATGCCAAAAGAATATTCTGCTAGGGAGTTAGCAGATATTTTGGGTGGCACGCTCACAGGTAATCCCGAAATCAAAGTTCAACGCATTAGTGACCTGCGGTTCGCAGATGCGAATTCTGTCGTCTTTCTCGGGCATCAACGCTATGAGCCTCTTGCCCAAAAAACGAAAGCGGCCGTAATATTGCTGCCCCCCGATTATCCGCACAACTATGCCCAAGCACAAATTCGCGTCGCCGATCCTTATCAAGCTTTTACGCAGGTCGCCGCGCTTTTCATGCCCCCTCCTAGACGTCATCCCACACCAGGTGTTCATCCGACGGCAATAGTTGCCCCCTCAGCACAGATTCATTCCACAGCCAGCATTGGTGCTTACGTGATCATCGAGGAAAATGTGGTCATTGGTGAAGATACAATTATTGAGCCTCACGTCTATATTGGCGAAGGGAGTCATATAGGAAAACAAACACACATCTATCCACAAGTCGTCATTCGTGAATACACGCAGATCGGCGATCGCGTCATTGTTCATAGCGGAGCTGTGATTGGCGCGGATGGCTTCGGATATGAATTCGCAGAGGGTCGACACAAAAAAATACCGCAAAACGGCTACGTTCAGATAGACGATGACGTTGAAATCGGCGCTAATACCACGATAGACCGTGGCCGTTTCGATCGCACTTGGATTCAGGAAGGCGTCAAAATAGACAACCTTGTCCAAATTGCGCACAACGTCATCATCGGCGCTCATAGTATCATCGTTGCACAAGCTGGCATCTCTGGTAGCACCGTCCTCGGCCGCTATGTGACAATCGCCGGACAAGCTGGTATTGCGGGACACCTTGAAATCGGCGACCAAGCCACGATCACCGCCCAGTCCGGTGTCGCGAAAAACGTTCCTCCTCGTGCGACCCTTGCCGGCCGACATGCACTACCTTTGAGAGAAAGCCTCAAAGTCGAAGCAGCCATGCGCAAGCTTCCCGAGATCTTGCAAAAGATTCGCTCACTTGAAAAACGTCTCGCTGAGCTTAAGCTGCATACATGAAAACCTCGATCCGATTTCTCCTCGCATCCATCTTGATTGGTATAACGATTATCGGAGGAGGATATTGGATCATTCAGCGATTGTGGCAGCGCACTCGTGACATTGCCACGCAACAAGCGCAAGCCTTTATTTCAGCGGGGGAGCGAGCTGCAGCGCGGGCTAAGAGACTCCTCACCGACTTTTTTCAAGTCACCCCCGCTCTTATTGTCAATCACAAAGAAGAGCCCTTTAACTCTCCGCGCAGCATCGCAGAGTTTTCTGTAGTCGATCGAATTAACGAAGCCACCCATTCTTGGGAACACACCTGGATGGGAAGCACCAAGCGCATTACAGTCTCAGGGCTCTACAATGCCAAGTATGGATTTGATCTCACTGAGCCATTTCTCATCGAGTATAACGAAACCGACGAAAGCCTATCTGCCGCGATGCCACCGGCTAAGCTGCTCTCCGTAGAAATAATTGGAGAGCTCACATTCAAATCTGATAGCGGCATAATCAATTGGGTAAACGATGAAGACCGCCAAAATGCAATCAATGGCTTTCTCGCCCGGATCCGAGAGCAAGCAGAGGCGAATACAGAGTTGAAGCGTATGGCCGAAGAACAAGTCATTCTTCGACTCCGAGAACTCGCTCAAATGAATGGCCAAAAAATAGACTTTAAAATTAAGCAAACGGACAAAGGGTCGTAGCACAGCCCGCCATCTTATGTCATCACACGCCGTAGCGGTGACACTCGATGCGATCGTCATCGTGGTCTACTTTTTGACCATCGTCGGAATCGGTCTTTGGGCGGGAAGAAAAAACAGCAAACTCACTGACTTCACTGTTGGCGGTCGAAGTATTCCATGGTGGGCCGTATTAGCTTCTATTATTGCGGCAGAAACGAGCGCTGCGACTTTTTTGGGCACGCCTGCTGAAGGGTTCAAAACACGTGGTTACCTCTACGGGCAGCTTGTTATCGGCACCGTCTTAGCGCGCTTTATCATCGCATGGCTTTTTATCGAACCATACTACCGTTATCGTGTGCAAAGCATCTATGAGTTTCTACAGCTACGTTTTGGTCCTCGCACACGAGATATGGCTGCTGCGATATTTCTTCTTACGCGGGTTCTAGGCATCGGCGTCCGCCTTTATCTCGGAGGAGTAATTTTTGTTGTAGTTTGGCGTTTCTTGTTTCCTAATGCTGCGGTCACTCTTGAAACATATTTTTGGGGGATAGTTTTCGTCACTGCAGTGACTACGCTTTACACTGCTGTTGGCGGAATCAAGGCCGTTGTATGGACGGATTTGATTCAAGCCTGTCTCATGATCGGTTCAGTGATTTTCGCTTTGGTCGCGATTTTTTTAGCGATTCCTGGCGGATGGGAGACGATACAGACTCAACTTGCAGCCAGCGGTGGGGTGCCAGTCTTCACATGGGGGTGGGACAGCAGTCGTCCCTTTGGCGAAGCCCTAAAACACATGCTGGAGCAGCCCTACACACTTTTTGCAGCTTTAATTGCTTCGACATTTTTCACTATGGCTACGCACGGCACGGATCAGGATATGGTGCAGCGGATGCTTACGGCGAAAGATCACATACGCTCTCGGCTTTCTTTGGTTTTAAGTGGCCTGGCGGACATCCCAATCGTTGTTTTATTTTTAAGCGTCGGTGTGCTGCTGTATGTCTTCTACGCAGTGCATCCTGAAAAAGTCTTGCCTGCAGCACAAAATGAAGTCTTTGCACACTATATCGTCAACGAAATGCCTACTATGATTCGTGGTCTTGTGATCGCTGGAGTGCTGGCGACAATGATGGGCTCGACATCGGCGGCTCTCAATGCGCTAGCAACAAGTTTTGTAAAAGATTTTTACGAGCCTTATTTTTCAAAAGGCAGCGATGATCGGCGGCTCATTTTTGCGGCACGCATAGCGACCGCTGTCTTTGGCATTTTGATGATCTTGGTTGCGACCTTAGCAGCCCAAGCAGTTTTGACGGATGCGACGCTGACGATCATTCCGATTGCTCTTGGTGTCATGGGTTATACATATGGATCGCTTTTAGCGGTTTTTTTGCTGGGTGTGGTAACCAAAGGTAGAGGACACGATGAATGGAATGTGTTATCGATGGTTGTCGGGATGTTTGCTGTGCTCGTATTGTGCAAAGTGCAGATTCCGCTTCCGCCTGAGCTTTTTGGTCTCCGGATGACGCTGGAGGAGATCAAGCTTTATTGGAATTTCGGGCTTATGTTGCCTGAATGGTGGCCGGCAATTGCTTGGCCGTGGTATGTATTTGTGGGATGTCTTGTGACGATGGCAGTAGGCGTCTTACGCAGGACGCCTGATGCAGTGCTCACTCAATTGAAGGCTCATGCGCCGCAGAGGGATTAGTTTGAAGAGCGAGGAGGGATGGCGGAGACGTAGCGGTTGAGGAGGTTGATTTCTTCGATTTTGAGTTGCTTTTCGTCGATTTGAGAGCGAGTCAATCGAGCAGCCACTTGATCGCCGGATGCGGCTTCGAGGCAGGCTTTGACGACGAGCCAACGCGGCTGTGCAATAGACCAGTTAATTTCTACTGCGGTCAACAAACGGTAGCCATCCTGTGCTTTACCATCAAAGAGGAGTGCGAGGGCTGCTAGGCAGCGGTGAACGATTGAAGTCGGATTTTCGTTGAAAGCTTGTAGGATACGGGGGATGACGAGGTGACGGTCAATGTTGAGCATTAAGTAACAGTAATCGAGTTGAAGGTTATAACTTGAATCATTTTTAAAATAGGGCTCAGCACGTTGTAAGATACGTAGCCAATCTTCAAAGCTATGATTGCGATCACCAAGCGCGATCAAGTGGAGATGCGCTTCGCGGGCAAACATTGGATGCGCAGTGAGGCGGTTGAAAAGAGTGGTGGCGTAAAGATACTCTTGTAAATCGAGAGCTGCCATGGCGATAGTCCTCAGATAGGCAGGCTCACGAGGAAGATGGCGCATGAGATCTTCCCAAGCATCTCGGTATTGAAGGGGCGTGCCCTTGTAACGCATGTAGTAAACGGTGTGAAGGAGGCGTTGCCAGTGGTCTAAGATGTCGCTCTCTTCTTCGAGAGTTTTAAGGAGAGTATCCCACATGCCTGCACGTTGAAGAACGGATAGGTGGAGATTCATGAGGAGGTTGTCGTTTTTAGCGATCTCCTTTGGCACAAGCTCGAGTGCTACGTCGTAGAGTTTGTTGTCTAGTAGCCAATCTAAAATAGCGGCTAGAGAGCCGGAGTTGCGTTTGGCGAGGTGTTGAACTTCGGAGATGAGTTGCTCGGGTGTGCGGAGTTTGAGGCGGGTGAGGAGTTGTAGGGCGCGAACATTGTCCGTAGGTGTGGCGAGAGGATTTAGGCGAAGGATCCGCGAGACTTCTTCAGCTTCTTCGGGGGCGAGATAGTTGAGATGAGAGAAGGTGCGTGCGGCTTCGATGCGGATTTTGTTCGAAGTCTGGGGGTCTTCAATTAGGCGTTTGAGGATTTGTGCGCCTTCCTCTTGGTGTGTGGGGTTTTTATCGGTGAGCAGAAGTTGAGCAAGCGTCAACGCTCCAGGGCTCAATTCATTTGGATAATTTTTCTGGGTGGATCGGGCTACTTGGATGGCGTCTGCAATTTTTCCTTGCTCGAGGAGAAGCCAGGATTGGATTTCCAAGATGTGCGGGGGAACAGGATTTTTCTTAAGGTGAGGTTCAAGCCATTTAATCAAGGTAGCATGGTCGCGCTGCTTGAGCAAAAGCTCGGCATAGATTTTGTGATCATCAGGCGTAGATTGAGGCATGGCGACAAGGCGAGAGAGGAAAGAGCGCGCTGCGTAGGGTTGCTGCACTTGTAGGAGTGCATCAGCCATAGCACGAAGCACTATTGGACTATTCGGAGCGAGGTTGTAAGCGGATCGGACTTTGAGGAAGTTTTCGTTGGCGACAAGATTGTTGGAATTGTTTACGATGGAGCGGACGAGATTTTCTGCACGTCTGACTTTTAACCAGTTGTATAGATAGGGTGTGATGCCGATTAGTAACCCGCCGAGTAGCAGGATAAAGATAAAGCGTTTACTCCTTGAACGTTTTTTCTCTGGAGTTGAGGTGGGTTGCTGGCTGTCTTGAGGATAAGAAACAGGAGGGGATGCCGAGATTTGTGGGATGAATTTGTCAGGGTCTGCTGACTGTGTCATCGGGGTTAGGTTAGAATTTAAAAAATTTTTTGAAAGGGTGGATTTGCGAACCACGCAAGGTATGTAAGAATAAGGAAGCTATGAAAAGAGTAATATCAATACTGTTGGCACTGGTTAGTATAATCTTTTTTAACAATGAAGGAGCTGTGAGCTCTGTGAAAGTTGGCGACAAGGCTCCTGAATTTACGTTGCCTAGTGCAGCTGGAGATGAAGTCAAACTGGCCGATTACAGTGGTAAATTCGTGGTGCTGGAGTGGGTGAATTATCAATGTCCGTTTGTGAAGAAGCATTATGTGAATGGGGACATGCAAAAGCTGCAGAGAGAGTTCACGGAAAAGGGGGTGATATGGCTTTCAATTTGTTCATCGGCACCTGGTAAGCAAGGGCATTTCCCCCGCGAGAAGGTGGCTGAAGAAGTTTCCCGACAAAAGGCTGTGCCCACCGCATATCTTATCGATGAAGAAGGAACAGTTGGGCGCGCTTATGGTGCAAAGACAACGCCACATCTATTCATTATCAGTCCTGAGGGAAAAGTTATTTATGCTGGAGCGATAGACAGCATTCGTTCAGTAGATCCCCAAGACGTGCCCAAGGCTACTAATTACGTTCGAGAGGCTTTGCAGGCAGCGCTAGAAGGCAAGGAAGTTAAGATCCCTAGCACAACTCCGTATGGTTGCTCGGTAAAATATGCCAACTGACTGGCGCAAATTTTTTTGATCTTTGAGGATTTAGTTACTGGCTAGTGCTCGTTGGCTGGTTGATATACTTTTCGTCGCGCGTTTTTGTTGCTGTTTTTCTTTGATCCATGCAGTGTATTCTTCGGGAGTGACGACGTTCAACTTCGCTTGCATGTTGTAATGGCCTACTCCACAGAGCTGACTGCATGCGATAGTGAATCTACCTGTGGCAATCGGTCTAAAGTTTAGCCATGTAATTTTTCGTCCCGGGACCGTGTCCTGATAGAGTCGAAATTCTGGGACGTAAAAAGCGTGAATTACATCGCGTGACCGTAGGAGAATGTGAACGTGACGGTTTACTGGGATCGTCATTTCGTTATAGGTTACAAAGTCATCGTGACTTGCCGGGTCGCTCTGGTCAATGCCTAGTTTGTTTTCGTCTGTGTAGAGATGATCGCCGCTATTACCTAGGATACCGTCCTCTCCTGGGTAGCGGATATGCCAACCGTATTGTTCCGCTACAATCTCGAGTCGCAAAGTGTCTTCAGGCATGTTGGCTGTATTTTGCAGTTTCCGCCATGCGTCGTTGCTCCATATCCAAAGGCCTATGAAGATCAGTGCGGGAACGGTTGTCCATACGATTTCAAGGGTGTTATTCCCGTGAGAATAGACTGCAGGGACTCCGGGGCGACGTTGATAACGGAACAAACAATAAATCAATGTGCCCATGACTAAAATAAACACGGTGGTCGTCAGTCCAAATATGAACATCAATAATGCGTCCACTTCCTTGCCTCCCTCTGTAACATTGGGGGGTGACCACCAAAGATTGCTATCACGCAATGCCGCTTCAGTGGAGACGCAAAAAGCGGAAAGATAAATCGCTGTGAGGATAGATCCCCAAGAAAAATATCGGGATGCTCGCGGAAGCCTGAAAATACTCATCGCTGCATAGATAGACGGTCATCCAAAGCCTTGTCAATCGCGTGATTTCTTCCGTAAAACAAAACGTTCAAAGGCTGAGAGAGTCTCTTCGCTCACATGATGTTCTATTCCCTCTGCATCTTTTCGTGCGATGACTGGAGGCACACCGATAGACTCAAGAAACCTCACTACCAACTCGTGACGGTTTTTGGCTTGTTGAGCAATTTTGCGGCCTTTTGTTGTGAGAAATATAGAGCGATAAGGCAGTGAGCTGACTAAGCCTTGTTTTTGCAAGCGTTGCACCATTCTGACTACAGTGGCGTGTGTAACTCCTAATGCGCGTGCAAGATCCGTGGCACGAGCTTCACCACGCTGTAATATGAGGTCTGCTATCGTTTCGAGATAATCTTGGGACCTTTCCTCAGCATGAGCAGCGCGAGTGTGGCGCAGATTTGCAGCCGACTCAGCTTCATGGAGTTTTGCTCTGCGCATAGCTAGAAAATTGCCTCAACTATAAGCTTTTTGACAAGGGCATATTCTGTAGCTGCTTGCCAAAAATGTAGCTTAAGCTACAATCAAATTACAAACTATGGTCGATGCTGAATCTACAGCTCCGACGCTCGAAATTCATAACCTCTCGGTCGCTTACAACAAAAAGCCTGTTCTTTATGGGGTGGATTTGGCCATACAACCTGGCTCTATAGTCGGCATAATTGGGCCAAACGGCGCTGGCAAATCTACGCTCTTCCGAGCAATTATTGGTCAACTGCGACCTCTTTCAGGATGGATAAAAATTTTTGGCCAGCCGTATCCTAAAGTTTGTCAACGTATCGGATATATTCCACAACGTGAATCCGTGGACTGGGATTTTCCAGTGAATGTGCTCGACGTGGTGCTTATGGGGCGTTACGGGAAACTCCGCCTGCTGCAGAGACCGCGGCCAGAGGATTATGCCGCTGCATATAAAGCCATACAACGTGTCGGATTAGAAGCCTTTACGCACCGTCAGATCGGAAAGTTGTCAGGCGGGCAACAGCAACGCGTCTTTATCGCACGCGCCTTAGTGCAGGAAAGTGATCTCTATCTTATGGATGAACCTTTCGCAGGCGTGGATGCAGCAACGGAGAGCGCTATCCTTGACGTCCTCCAAGAACTGAAGCGGCAAGGGAAGACCCTTCTCGTCGTTCACCATGATTTGGCTACTGCACGTTCTTATTTTGATCAGCTAGTGCTTCTGAATTCGCGCTTGATTGCTTACGGGAAAACGCAAGATGTTTTTACTCCTGAAAACCTTCAGAAGACTTACGGGGGACGCCTGACAATTCTGAGTGAGGTTTTAGAGGCCTTTTGAAAAGTAGCTATGGCGGTTTC
>JANWVL010000006.1 GCA_025056655.1 Candidatus Methylacidiphilales bacterium | reverse complement strand
CAGATAGCAGGTGTGTGTAATGCAGTTGCCTACCAGGTCGTATGTCCAGCTTTGGGTTTTGCTCGCGTTCGCGTTGTTAACCGTTCCGCATTGCACTTGGGTAACTTGCCCGATGTCGTCGTAGGTGTAAAGATCTTTTTTGGTGAAAATGTTATCAGCGGTTTGGATGATTATAGACGTATAGATGGGTGATCAAGTGATCCCGGCAACGGGATGGCTGGCTTCCGTGCCGGCTCTGATTTTTCTACGATATTTGGGACAAGCGGAGCTTATCCCTCCCGAAAATAACCACGTGAACCAACCCCATGATTTATATATGTGGCGTTAGTTTCAACACATCTTCATTTCATTCAACTACTTCTCTACTACGTCCCCTTTTATTGTTCATCAGTTATTTCCATTCATAATCATACATAACTTCACCCCATTTGTTAATCGTTATTTAAAAAATATTAATTTGAGATAGGGTCATAGTAGTTGATTATAAGAGAAGAAATGAACACCAAGAAGGTGAAATAAAATTAGCGAGAGTGCGTTAATTAATTTTTATGGAAATCATTTCTCTACCATGCCCCTTTTATTTCCTTTATTTTTACTCTTTTCCATTTCCACCATAGCTAACCCATACTATTGATGATAAGATAAAAAATAATTCCAAGTAAGAGCGGCAAAAATGTTAAAAATAGAATAAATAATAGATCCTTAGGCATAAATCTCCCATGGACAAGGAACATCTATCCAAACAAATATACGAAATCTATCCATATATAGTTCCGCCACCATCATTAAATCACATTTATAACATTCAGGACAGCTATCATTTTGCAAAACACAAACATAAAAATTGAAAAGGGTCATAAATCTTGTGCATAAATATGAACAATATTCCTTCAGCTTTCAGCCCCTCCGAATCCGTATAATTCACCGCATTATTCCCCACATATCTATACCAATTCACATCCCCAGCCTCAAAGCTGATCGAATCAGATCGCGAGAAAAGAGTCGAGGCGCCGAAACTTAGATTCTTCGATTTACTTAGGGCTATATATAAAAAGCTCTGCACCCCTACTATTCTGCATACTTATATCCTTTTGTAAAGGTTTATTTTAATACACTACCACCATCCCTTTGCTTAATCAAAAGAATAAATGTAAGCCTCATGGTAGCTCTTTAACGACAAGAGCAGATAACAATATTACTTTCTTTAATCGACATCGACCACCAAACTTGTCTTTTCTGCATAATATTGATAGTTACAACGCTCCTTTATTTCATTCAATTATTTGTTCAATACAAATACATGCGTCTCGATAATTAGCGCTAGGATAGGTCTTTTACTAAGAGAATCAGGGATCCCAATTTAATATACCACACCAGCGTCCTGCTGTATATATAAGAAGTAAGACTAATATAAAGCTAATTCTTTGACCCTTAGTATATTTAGATTGCTTTAACCTATATTTGTCAAAAAATAGAACTGATATTATGTGACATACGGCGATAAATATTGTTATATAATCCTCAAAAACTAACATATCTGATAAAATTATTCACAACAATCCGGTGCTTTTGTAGATTTCTTGCTTGCGCATTTAATCTTACAATTTTGAAAATCTGAAGCTAATGATACCGATTCAGCTAAATACACTGCAGATGCTGTAGCACCACATGCCGCTATAACCCATGGAAAGCCGAATGATGGGCATGACATTAAATCAGATACCAAAGCACCTTTTAGCAAAGCCCATCCGACACCGAAGGCTATTCCACAACATGCCTCACAAGGTTCTTTACATTTGATGTTGTGGCAAGCATTTAATCCTTGTTTAGCTGCGTAATAGGCCGCATGAACAAATATTCCCCACAACCCCTCCGGATCCGTATAATTCACCGCATTATTCCCCACATATCTATACCAATTCACATCCCCGGCATCGAAGCCGATAGGATCCGGCTGCAGGAAGCGGCCGTGGACTGTGCTATAGATGCGGTTTCTATAATCATATAAACCCGCTCCAAGCCCACCCCACGTATTCACCAACATCTCTCGCCCTGTATACCCTACCCTCAGCCTTGTCGCACTGTAATACGGCTGACCGCTCGGCGTAAAATATCTCGCCCGCCTTTGTGCGTCGCATTGTTTATGTAACGCATCTTCTCTCATTGGTTTCGTGATGTAGATTATGGAGCTTGTCGTTTTTTTGCACGTGATTTTTTGATAGTTCCTCGTTTCGGCTCTCTTGGGAGGCTATCTGGTGTAAACGGGCGCTTTTGTGGATAGAAAGTTTGGCGATCAGGACATGTGAGAGGATCGGATGAGGGGAAGGAGGTTGGCGTTTGGGGGAGGCTGGGGCAATCTTTTCCTTATGCTTTCGGTGCTTGATATGCGAGCGGAG
>JANWVL010000005.1 GCA_025056655.1 Candidatus Methylacidiphilales bacterium | reverse complement strand
GAGGCAAGAGATGTGAATTGGTATAGATATGTGAATAATAGTCCGTTGAATTATACGGATCCAGAAGGTAAAGTTGCCTGGGCTGCTATATTAGGAATACTATCAACAGCATTGCATACAATTACCAATTATATATTAAACAAAATGCCAGATTGCGCTAAGAAATGTAAGGATGATTGTATAAAATGTTGTGATTCTCTTGGAGGATGGGCACACGCTGCTAAAGGGGCAGCATACATGACTGCTAACAGTGCATGTGTTGGTCTTTTCAATCCATGGCTAGTAAGTGGGTGCATGGCTGCCGTGAGTTCAGAATACTTCACTGGGGCTCAAAATATTCAGCAGTCTATATTATCATGTAAAAGTTCTTGTAAATGAGCTGGTTTATAGAATTTATAATTACAAATCCTCCTTTTGCGTCGGGCGTGCTGATAATGCTTCCGATAGTGATTAAATTAGGCTACGACAGCCGCAAAGACAAGAGATGGTTAGTGTTTCACATTTTAGCAGGCATATTTATCTTAGCGATGTATTTGTTATTTCCACCTCCACATAGCATTCTGGAAGCTCACTATCATTCCCTTCCGGTTTGGGATTGTCTGGTTGTTGTATTAGGAATTTTAGGGTTGATCGCAACGCGTTCAGGAGGACGATATAAAGATAATAAAAGGGGAAAGTTAGTGATTAGTGCTTTGATAGTTTTGTTTATGGTTATCTACTTAATTCTGCGTTTAACTATATATAATATTGAGGCATACAAGCACTGGAAAAATAAGTCAGGTATGTCGTTGAGCTGTTTTGAATGGATAGTTTGATAAAAAATGTATAAAAAGGAAAAGATGAATTGCTATGAGAGTAATGAGAGTGCAAATGACGTGAGTCTCTGTTGAATGAAAAGTAAGGAGGAAAGCGTGCTACGACAAATTATAATTTATACGAAATTCGGCTTTGGACAGCCTTCTACAAATGCTTCATGAAACCCGTCCCGATCAGTTTCTTGCCGGGACGTGAATGGGTATATGTATGTAGGGAATGGACAATTGAATTATACGGATTCTGAAGGACTAAGAAAAGGATGCTATGGCTGTAGTAAAGAACTGGATGAAGCCCATATTAGCTTGTGCAGCATGTGTTCCAGTGTGTGCCAGAGCTGCAACTGGATGGGGAGCATTTGCGTGTTCTATATGTTTGCATCATTGCGCATTGAAATGGATTTGGTATGATGATTGTATAGCTAAATGTTCAACACATTGATGTATGAAAGAGTTCATGTGGCTCGTTGCATTATTAATAAGTATTACTTTATTTTCTTATCTTATATATAAACTTAGTAAAAGATTTTCAGGAGTGCTTAAGAAAGATTTTAGTGATTTTTCTTATCCATTCAGCTTAGCATTGTTGGTATATATGTCAATTGAACTAGGACAAATAGGATTTAATAAAATTTCTACACGGATGTTGATACAACTAATTTTTGTGGTCGGATTCTTCATGGCTTTGTTAGGTATGTATTATTCTAAAAAAAGAAATGGAGAAAAATAAATAAGTCTATCTTTAATTATTTTTTATCAAAAATGCTTGCAAAACGCGGCAATTTGAGTAGAAGCGATAGACACAATGCTAGAGCAGCGGAACCAGAAACGAACGCGCAGGAGCGGGCAGAGTGGGGTGATGACGACGGATTGGTATTTGCATGAGAATGTGCTGGGGAGCGCAACGCCCCCTCGCTTCCTGCAGCCTGATCCGATCGGCTTTGATGCCGAGGATGTCAATTTGTATAGATATTTGGGGAATGATTGTATTAACTTGAATGATCCAAATGGGCTAAAGTCACAAAAGACCTGTAAAGGGTGCAAAGAAGACTATAATAAATGTATGGATGTTGCAGAAAAAGTCTATAACAAGGCTATTGAGGGTATTAACAAAGCTATCCAAGCCGTATGGGACAAGCATAAACAAAGTGTTCAGGATGCAGTTCAGAAAGTCTGTGGAGATTTAGAACCTGGAATACAAAAGGTCTCGTGTGAAGCTGCTGTATCTACTGCGACTAATGCGGCGTTGCTTCCTGTAACGATTGTAGCTGTGGTAGGTTTACAAAACCAAAAATGGTCTGCTATCAGCACTTATACACACAGTATGAGACTTTGTTTTAATGAGCTTGTGGAATGTTTGAAATGTTGTTTGAAGTGATGATATGAATAAGATTTACTGTTTTTTCATCATAAATATCATAGGGGTCGGTATAGTGTATCTAGCATTTAGAGATATAATAGAGTTCTATTATGGGATATTAAAGGTATATGTGATTTCTCAAGATTTGAGTTTTCTGGATAAGGTAAACTGGAATGTTATGATCCCTTACAGCTTAATTCCGATTGGAATTATTCTGATATTAAATTTAATTTTGTTGTTAATTCTTAAACGGATTTAGTAAATAAGACTCAAATCTATATTGTAATCTTATCCCGTAAGATATATCATAATACAAACTTGGTTAAGAATTCACTCATGAGCACAATATACGGCCGCTTCCTGCAACCGGATCCGATCGGCTTTAAGGCTAAGGATGTGAATTGGTATAGATATGTTGGGAATAGTCCTATAAATTATACGGATCCTGAAGGGTTAGATTTTGGATTAACAGAGAGCACTCCCGAGGAAACATGCTTGGGGCGTGGAGGATTAATTGGACTTATAAATTATATTTATCTTAGATTTGGAGGTCTTGGTGGAAACGACAAAAAAGCTCATTGTATAACTTCTTGTGAAATTGCAGAGGATCAAGGAAAAGAGTGTGCTGAACAATGGGGCGATAAAAAAGAATCTATAGATAGCAATGATCCTGAAGAGTCAGCAGAGGATCAGAAGGCAAATAAAGCAGGGAGAGATTGCTCAAATCATCCAAAGGGCTGCAAGTGTTGTTGTGAAGAAAAAGGATATTAATAATACATTTATGTGATAATCAGCAGAGAACTTGTAAAGTCTCGTTATGCATATTGGAGATAAGTTATACGTGTTAAAAATTATATACATTATTTTAGGATGTTTAGGTGGCATTTTTTATATTCAATGGGCTTTTAGAAAAGTTGCAGAGGTGGGAGATTCTATTAATATGGCTTTTGAAAATAGAACCTTCATCTATTTTTTTGTATGGGTTTGTTTGATGTCAGCAACAATTATTCTCAGGGCGTATGTAAAGGAATTGGAAAAATCTCGGAACATATATTACAATAGTTACTATCTATTTAATATCTATGTTCTATGTCAAATTATCATGGGATTTATACTAACATTACCATACCCTAAAAATTAAAACAAATCCTGATAAGGAAACACACAAAATTCTTATTAAATCTACGAAGGGGTTGAAGAATACTAAGGGAGAATGTATTGATAAATAATTAAATAAAAAATAAGTTTCGTAACAGACACAAAGATATATATAGAACTTACAAGGTTGCGTCAATGTCTCTATAGCATAGAGGATGTATATAAAGTTGAGTGGTTAAAGGCTCAAATGAGAGGTGGAAAATCCATTAGTAAGGCAAACTGCACAAAGAGTGCGTGACATTAAAAAAATAAATCTTTACCAAAAAGTAATAGCATATAAATAACAGGTGTGCAAAGTGTATCAGAAAATCGAGCACTAAAAGCAGCAGCAGTCCCCCTGCTGCTGAATTCCTCATCAAGTTTCTTTATTGACACCACACGCAACCGCGTTTATAGCACCGTTCACGGCCGGCAAGATGGCGTCTGTGAGGATAGTGTGTTTGCCAGGAGGTGGTCGAAGCGGTCGTAGTGTTAGCCAAATATTATCAGAAGGCGGTCATGATTTTTGCGATCAGACAAAAAACAGAATATGTTCAAATTAAGATATTATATAGTAGCGTTCATAGTTTTTTTTAGTTACTTAGCTAAAGGGCAATCAGACGTAGAGCGTAGAGTAGATATTCATAAGAAGGATTGGGAGTTGTTTTTAGTTAGGAAATATGTTAGTCCAAGGTTGAGCATAATACTTAAGCATAAGGAAGAAATGTATTTAACGGTTGGATTTGTAGATAAGGGCTCTCTAGAAAAGAAAGCTCGGCTAATTGTGACACTGACAAAGCAAGCAAAAGATTTAAATAAAGAACTGGTTTACAAATATGAAGTTAAAAATACAGAGGAAAGGATTAAATTATATAATCTTCTAGAAGGAGTTTTTATAAGGACTGTAATAGATAAAACTACTGATATCATTAATAGTGTGCGGTATGATGTAGAATATAGAGAGATTAAATCTTGGGAAGAAAAATTAAGGATTTTGAAAGAATTTGGTGAAAGTTTAAGAATGATAAAAAACGTATTAGACCAGGAAAAATAACAAGATCTTATTGGTGCCTAAATAATTTATGATGATAAGATAATAGTTAGTTTTTTTTAGCTTCAATAAAGAAGGCAAATACGATTGCCGAGATTAAAATATTTTTTAGATACTTAGAATGTAGCTTGCAATCCGCGTTCGAAATTTCTATATTAAATTGAATTGTAATCAACATATTGATATAAAGACTATAATCATGCCTATGATCTATAATAATTTTATTTTCCGAACGGTTAAGCCCAGAGATTCATTTAGGTAAATCGTTGTATTTTCCAGCATCATTACACTGTTGGGAGTATGTGATGCGAGCTATCCTCTGGCCTTTTCATTTATAATTCATCGTTTAGCTATTTAATTTATTAATAAGAAATAATAACATTATTCATAAGTATTGAGTGTCTAAATAAATATTAAAGTCATTGAAGGAAAAACTAGATTGATTAATTATTTTGTAAAATAGAAAACTTGCATAACACATAGGTTTTGAGTTAAACATGATAAACAAGATGCAGATACTATGGAATAATTGCTATAGAATAATTACTATACAGGAGGAAAGGAGCACAGAGGGGTGATAACGGCAGAGTATTATTTGCATGAGAACGTGCTGGGGAGCACGGTGCGGGTGACGAATCCAAGTGGGGACGAGATGTTGCGTGCGCAGTATGATGTGTATGGGCGGGTGAGATTTTTGCAGAATGGGCAACCCTATTACAATCACACGATGACGCGGTTTTGGTATACAGGGCGAGAGATGTTGGTGAATGAGTATGGGGGGATAGGAGCAGGGCTTTACGATTTGCTTCCCAAGCCTATACAGAGTGCGGCCTCTGGCGCGAAGGAAGGGTCGCCGTTACCAGCTATGCATTACCGCAACCGCATCTATAGCACCGTTCGCAGCCGCTTCCTGCAGCCGGATCCGATAGGGTTCGAGGCTGGAGATGTGAATTGGTATAGGTATGTGGGGAATGGGGTGGTGAATTATATAGATCCGATGGGATTAATAAGTAGCAGCACAGGTTATAATCCATTTTTAGATAGGTCAGACGATTTTAGTCCACCAGATTATTTGCCTGTGGATGCTTCCTCGAACGCATGTGGGTGTTGCAATGATGAGCATATTGATGCTTTATTTAAATTTAGTTTAGTCGGTGCGCTTTGTGGAAGTAATCCATTGACCCCTGCGCCTTTGATTCCGATGGGATTAGTTATATGTGTGAATGCA
>JANWVL010000004.1 GCA_025056655.1 Candidatus Methylacidiphilales bacterium | reverse complement strand
GGCCATGGTCTCTTTGACCAGGAGTGAGTTCATCACGAGAAGCGAATCGCCTAGAATTAGGCGGTTGGCCCAGCCGACTTCGTGTTTGTAGAACTCGACCTGCTTATCTGCTGGCAGGGGCGTTTCGCCGAAGAGATCTGGTTGTGGCGGCTGGGGGCGGCGGACGGCGTTGAGGATGGCGCGGGTGGAGATGCGCTCGTGGATGTGGAGCGAGACGACGTCTGTCTCGAAGCTGGTGTGCTCGGCTTTGCCGGCCCATTGGAGTTGGGGATCGAGGTGGGGGTCGTAGGCGTAGGTCTTGGTTTGGCGCTCGCGCACTTCGTAGGTGGGGGCGAAGCCTGCGGGTGGGTTATTTTTGCGTTTGGCTTCGGGGTGACGAAAATCGGGTGGTTCGCTTTGGGGATGGGTGTGGCTTTTTTTTGGTGGCATTGGTTTTTAAGGAATCATGTCAGATGGCAATTTATAAGGCAACTGTGGATGGAGGGGGTGGCGTGATTTGGGGGAGTGGTTTGACAAGGGAGGGGCGGTGGGGTTTTTTTGGGGGGCTTGGAGTGGGTGGGGGGAGGGTGTGTGGAGGTGGGGTGGGGCGGTTGGGTTATACTTTTGTGTAGAGCTCGCTGCCTTTTTGGGTGAATTCGCGGGACTTTTCTTCCATGCCGCGCTTGAGGGCTTCGTCCTGGGTGATGCCTTGTGCGGCGGCGTATTGGCGGAGGTCTTCGGTGATTTTCATGGAGCAGAATTGGGGGCCGCACATGGAGCAGAAGTGGGCGGATTTGGGGGGATTTAAGTATTAGTGCAATTAAACAAACGGGATGTATAACTTCAGAATAACAACGCTTGTGTGTGAGTAGCGAGACAATTGTATTACCCCAGAAACGACTTTAGCTTGAAATTAGAAGATTTTGGAATAGCTGATTAGATAGTTTTTTGAGGTCGTTGTTTTTCATCCATGCTGAGTCTGGCAATTCAAGCTCTTTGATGAATCGAGATGGACTTAGCAGTTTGCCTTGCACCATTCCGCTGTCGAATATGAGGAGATTATTTCTAGTTCGGGAAACGGAGACGTAGAATAATCTTCGTTCTTCTTCGAGGAAGCCACTTTCTTCTGCTTGGGAACTTGGCCAGATGGTATTGTTAGCATCAAGGATGATCACGGTGTCGAACTCACGGCCTTTGGCACGGAAGGCGGTCATTAGTTCTACATTAGTATTGTTGGAGATAGAACCGTTAGCTTCTTGGAGACTTTTTTCGATGTCTAGGATAAAAGCTGCAAAATCGGATTCGTAATCAATTGCTAAATCGATGAGATGGCCAAAAGGTGGGTCTGAGTAAAAGATATCGTCTTTTGCTTTGCGGAAGTCCTTTTCAAAGCCTTTAAAGTGATCTCTGATAGCTATTAATGCAGCTTTAACGGTTTTAGATTCTAGGAAGAACTTAAGTTTAAAGGCAGAATCTTCTGGGTCAGCGTTTCCGCGCTTCAATGGGCCTGGGTAAGTAGCGAAAAGATTTATAGCTTGCTCGAGGGTTTGTGGGTTGTGGGGTTTTAAGAATTTGATTATGCTTTTACGCTCTGAGAGTGATATAGGCAGACGGTATAAATTATTGAGCAAGACAAAGAGGTTATGAATCGAGCGAGCCTCACCGATAGGTGTATTACGATCCAGCAATACGGTTAATACTTTCTTAAAGTTCGATATGGTGGGGGTGAGGAACACGTTCAGGTCGTTGCTTATCTTGAATCGGGTTCCATGTTTTGTGAATAAGATCTGGATGGGGACGAGTTGGCACTTTTTACGGCCGAGGATGGCAATGGAGTGTTGGGGATGAAGGGTTGAGAGTTGAGCCACTAACTCATGGACGATGTGGATGGTGTAGTATGCACTCGGGAGCGAAATAACTCGAATATTGGCATTTTGCGTCTGAACGGCCTCAATATGCTTTGATATACGGAACTGGTTTTTATTTATGAGCTTCGAGGAGTGTTCAACGACATTACGTGGACAGCGGTAGTTTCGTTTTAAGAATACAGTTTCAAATTTTTCATCATTGCAGAAAAAGGCTAGGTATTTGTCAGGATCTTGGATGAAATGGGGGGTGCAGCCGCGCCACTCGTAGATGCACTGGTCATCATCTCCTACGATAATTAAATTTGCATTCGACATGTGAACGACTTGGGCGACAAAGAAGAGTTCGAGGTAATTGATGTCTTGAAACTCATCAACCAATACATGGGATATTTTTTGTTGTAGCAGCCAAGTCTGTGCTTTTTGATCATAGGCTAGTAGATGCAATGCCCAATATTTCTGATCTTCCAGCGTGATAATTTTTGAATTCCAAAGTTGTGTCGTCAGCTCCTGCCAGAATGGGAACCATTTCTGGAAGAAGATGTCCATGAACTCGTTTTTGTGAGTTGAAAAGAGGTTATCACTACCGAGATTGGCTTCACTCATCTTTAGATGAAGGATTGTATCTCTTTTCAATGTGCACAGAGCGTTATAGTGTGATTGTGTTTCTTGGATCGAAGAATTGTGATAAAAGCCTAAAGTTTTGGTGAGATCTGTTAGTTCAGCAATTTGATTGAGGTATGAGTTTTGTTCATCTTGTCGCAGAATCGGTCTGGATTTCAATAAGTCTATAATACATCGTAGGATTAAAGCCCAATCCGATTGAGGCGTAACTAACTGACAGTTCGGGACAAATTTTTTGATCAATTCGTAGCCAAAGGAGTTAATTGTGCATACATGTAATCCACACTCTTGAGAAAGTCCCATCTCTATCGCACGTTGCTTGAATTCTTGAGCTGCGGCATTGGTAAAGGTGAAAGTTAGAATACGAGCGGATGGGTTATCTGAGATGATCTTGGCTGCTTTTGCAACTAGGCTTTTTGTTTTTCCTGCACCAGCGGGGGCGATTACGCGAATAAAACGTCTATTTGAATTTATAAGTTTGGTTTGAGATTCATCGAGCTTGAAATCATCAATTTTGTAACTCTTCTGTTCGGATAGAAGTTTGCTAGCAATCACAGAGACCTGTTTGTGTGCTAGTTTTCTAACATCTTGGATCAACATAGTCGGGATTGGAGTGTTATCTTCATCATGTTTCAGTGTAAAGCACGGTGAAGCTTGACAAAATCGCGGGATTTTTCGTCGATACCACTCTGCAGGATGGATGCTATCTGAACTGTGTTTGGCGGATTAGGAGCCAGTAGGGCGCGTTTTAGGTAATTTTCAAATCTAGAATTCGGGAGCAGAACTAAGAGGATAATTCTGCTGGCTTAAAAAGAACAATCGGTGGTTGGGATAAGCTGTTTTTTTGACGCAAGTCCGCCTGGTCAAACATTATGAATGGGGCAATTTTGCTGAGCTCATCTTTTATGTTAGTGAATTGGTAGAATAGGCTTGTGGGATTTGTGATTAAAATTTGGTTTATACGCGCAGAGAAAGCATCTCGACTGTGTGTTTTCGCACCCATGCTGACTCAGGCAATTCGAGTTCATCGATAAATCGTGATCGAGGTAAAACTTCACCTTGTATTCTATCGCTTACGACTAGGAGTAGATTATTTCTTGCCCGTGTGACTGCCATATAGAATAAGCGACGTTCCTCCTCAAGGTATCCTCTTTCCACAGCCATCTTTGTGGGCCATATGGTCTCATTGGCATCCAGGATGATTACCGTATCGAACTCACGTCCTTTTGCACGAAAGGCTGTCATGAGTTCTACCATTGAACTTTTGTCAGATGATCTATCTGTAGAGTTGATGGTTTTTTCGATATCCTTGATGAAGGCTGAAAAATCCGACTCGTAATCGTTGGCAAGGTCGATGAGGAAGCTGAAAGGAGGATCAGAGTGAAAAATATCCTCTCTGGATTTTCGGAAGTCTTTCTCGAATCCTTTCATGGATTCGTTTATTTCCATCAGAGCATTTTTGACCGTATGAGTATGAAGCAACCGCTCGAGTTTGTCCGCGACTTTTTTCGGGCTAACATCACCCTTAAAATTTCCACGGTATCGTGCAAAGTGGTTTACGGCTTCGTTGAGCGTTTTTGGTTTTAGATTTTGTAAATACTCCATGATTTGGGGGCGCTCTCTTTTGGAGACGGGGTAGCGGTAGGCTCGGTCTAGCATGGCCATGAAGTTTTTAATAACTGTGCTTACATCGAAGGATTGATTGGCGGTGGGTATGAGGCTGAGGACTTCTTTAAAGGACGAAAAAGCTGGTGCGAGGAAAATATTTAAGTCTTCATCGATGTGGAATCTCACCCCTTGCTTGTTAAGGAGAACTTGGATTGGGACCAACTGGCATTTCTTTCTTCCGAGGATGGCGATGGAGTGTTGGGGATGTTTTTTGGTGAACGAAGCTACTAACTTGACGACGGTTTGCATTGAGAAATAGGCCGTCGGAAAGGAAAGGATGCGGATATTTGCCTCTTGAGACTGGACAGCTATGATACGCTTAGGTAGGCGCGACTGGTTATTGCTTATGAGCTTTAATGAATGCTCGATTACGTTGCATGGACAACGGTAGTTTCGTTCAAGTAGTATTGTTTCAAAGCCTGAACTGTTGCAAATGGAAGATAAATGCCTGTCTGGATCACGAATAAAGTCTGGACTGCAGCCGCGCCATTCATAGATGCACTGATCATCGTCTCCTACTATGTATAAATGTGATTTAGACACATGAACGATTTGGCAGATGAGATAGAGATCGAGATAGTTTATGTCTTGAAACTCATCTACCATGACGTGAGTTATCTTCTGCTGCTTCAGCCACTGTTGTGTATCTTCATCATTTTTCAGTAGATGTAGTGCCCAATATTTTTGGTCCTCTAGAGTGATGATCCTCTTATCCCATAATAGAGTTGTTAGATGCTTCCACAATGGAATCCATTCCTCAAAAAAAATGTTTTTTGGAAAATTTTTGTTGTCAGATCTGGGTATCGATGACTTCAAGGAGTAGCGGGTTAATAAACCCACTTCCTTGATCTTTTCCTCAAGCACGACGTCAATCTTAGACATACATATGTTTTCGTTCTGTGCTTCGAGCTGCTCATCGGAGTGAGTATGGCTAAAACCGAGACTTTTGGTAAGGTCGGACAATTCAGCTATTTGGGAAGCTAAGTGGTATTGTTCGGAGAAAGTTATATTGGGGCTCCAATTGATTGAATTCCTAATGGTTTTGACAAGGAGA
>JANWVL010000003.1 GCA_025056655.1 Candidatus Methylacidiphilales bacterium | reverse complement strand
GACGCGGTGCTTTTTGAGCTTTGTGGTGACGGATGAGCTAAGTGCTCAGTCAATGCAGAAGCTAATCGACAGCGCGCCACAGATGACGACGTATTGCACCGATGGGCATTCGGTGTATCAGGAGCTGAACTATCGGGGGGGTGGGCACGTCGTTGCGCCTGGCAAGTCGCAGACGTATGCGGTTGAGGGGGACAACGCTGAGCTGAGGCACTACCTGAAGCGATTGGGTCGGCAGACGCGGTGTTTCACGCGGAAGGCGGAGCACCTAGAGCTATGGATGTGGTTGTTGGCGAGTTGTTGGAATCAGGCTGACTCGCGGCGCAAGTATCCGCGGTATCGCTTCTACCCCCGAGACTTCGTATCAACTTTTGTTTAGCCACTCCCGAATAAATAGCGAGCTCAATATATTTATTATATGATACAATCTTGCCATGTCGAAAATAAAAATCAGTGCAATCGCCTTAAACATACAACTTAGACGATGCCTATGGCCTATGGAGCTATGCCAGTATTTAGACATAAATTATCCGCCATTTTAAATCCTACTTGACATATGCAACCAATTGAATATAATCAGTTTTGAACCTATAGAAAGAAGGGAGAAAAAAATGGAGAAAGAGATAAAGATATTCGAAGTCGTACAATCAATATCGCCAATGAGAAAAGTAATGATGTCTGGAAGCATATTTAGCTCTAGGCAAGACGGAGTCCAAGTACAAGAATTAAAGAAGACCTTTTCGCATCAACTAACCAAAGTTGATTATACGGCTACAGTACGTATAACAATAGATCCGCAAATCCTAGGAAACGATGGATTTGTGGTTTTCTCGACGATAAAATATGACGGGGCTTTCCCAGAGGCGCATGTAGAGTCGTTATATGGACCACTACCTCAGTGGGCTAAATATCTTATTGAATATCCAAAGTGGATACTCTCACAGAGATTAGATGCAATTAATTTCTTGATCGATCATGTAAAGAAATCAAGTCAGTATGCACATAATGCCAAGAACATCCTGCAAAACCTTTTTATAATCAGAGATACGAATATTAGGAGTTTTATCCCTAACTACACACAGATCAATTTGATCTGCTGCCAAAGCATTATTCGCGTAGAAGGAATAAATTTCGTGCTCAAGAAAGATCCTCTTAATATCGTGGGCTGGCCTATATTCGTAGCCGAGAAACTAGGGTATTTGCCCTCAGTTGATCGACCTACATATTATAGGCCGACAGGGGTTTGCATCATTAAAGGAAAAGACGGGGTGGATAATATCATCAAGACCTTCAATTTGCTGAGATTGAGCAAACAGACTAACACCCCTACAGAAAAAACACCATTACCCCAACAACGGAGAAGAGAATCACCAATATATTCTCAATACAACAGTATTGAGAAGGGAAGCCAGAGGAGATAGTTTCTGCAATGCAAACGCGATACTGACTCATCACGTAGCGCGACTCTTCTCTCGTGTTGCGTGATGAGTCAGTTTCCTTTATGATCACTCAACACTGTGAACTGCTCACTTCACGCGATAAGAATTTAGTCATGTAAGTATCACCCAAGCCAAAATTTTTGCACAGTTCTACAGATAGTTAACAACCTATATGTGCTTGCTTTAAGTAATTTCACTACTTCCTACGTTGTCAGAACAACCGACCGGTGATGGGATGTGAGTAAAGTAACCAAGGAGCGGTTACTGGTGCACACGATCTGGTTGAGTACAGATTGTAAACTTGACTTGTAAATTGTGCTTCTATGCGTTTGAAGCAGTAAGCTCCCAGATATATCTTGAAGGCTTGATGCGAGATTTTAAAAGGGGTAGCTGATTGGGTTAGCCTGATTGATGAAATGACGATCGCAAACCTTGTGCATGTATTACTGTCTGCCACACTGGTTATTGCCTCTTATTGCCTTGTTTGATTGTTTTTCGCTTATTTCTTTAGGCCGCTTCAAGCATCCAATTTTATTTACCTCCGATCAGAGCATCAATTAATTTTACCTTAATAGCTACAATTTACAGATAAAATAAATACGAATTGAATAAATATAATATAATAGTGTCTTTTTAATTGTTATTATAGTCTGCGATTAAAGTTTTTATTGTTATCTTCCAAGGCTGGCTACTGTTTCTATCATTTGGTTAATGCCAACAAAAATGCCTCCTATTAAATTAAACGTTGTTTTCAATGAGTTAACTGCATAGTCTATAGTTAGACCTAAAAGTACAGTGCCAGCTGCAAGGCCTGCTGCTATTTTAACTAGTCTTGCCTCTTCTCCACTTAGTGAAACAGCATATTGTGCAGCAATAATCAACGTAACGTTTAAAAATATATAACTCAAAACCCACTGGACAAACTGTACCACCATAGTTCTCATCATAAATCCGTGTTGAGTTAATGCATCAACAGCCGTTGTAATAGGCGTAAGAATAAGGATAATCGGAAAGAAGATGAATCTCAGGATTTGCGAGATAGATAATATAATAACGATGACCATTAAATTGAAAGACCCGATAAAATATACATACAAGCCATCACGAAGATCAGGTACTAGCCATGTTGATATGTAGGTAAAATTAGCACAATTTGTCATCATAATACAAGAATTACTTAAAAGACTTTTTATACCATCGTTTAGCATAAATATTATTTCTGTGCTCATAAATACTCCGATAAAGGACATAAATGCGGTAAATATCAAAGAGGTAAAGTTTATCAAGCTCGTTTGTATCGGCACATGGATGCGAACTGCAATGCCGAGTATGCCTAGAATAATGCTTATTGCAATCAAAACGCCTGCGATTGCTTTACTTACTTCAATAGCACTATTAATAAAAGGATATGTTTGTAGAATTGACCGATCAGGAAAACCAGTCATAGTATAAAGCCGCATTTGCCAAGATATGGCCTCCAGTGAACTTTCGCGTATGTTACCTGCAAATATTTCAATTGCCGTTTCAACTACGCCTCTCAGAGTATTAGCTGGCAAACGAATGTTGAAAGTCATACGTCCGAGGATTCTTCTAATAATTTTAAATATTATATTTACGTTCCTAAGAGGATCAAATTGCCGATTAAAGATAAGCTCTGGACCGACTATACTTCTGATTACGGATTCTAATTCGATAATTCCCTGAGAGAACAATAGATATTGTGGCGCATTTTGATTGGATTCCGAAGTAATTGTTGTGGAAGAAATTCCTGTGTTATTGCCCCCTTGATTTTGGTTTGTATCAGATGGGATCGGATTCTGAGCAACTACATTACCCGGCGAGAAAAACAAAGAAATGGAGATGAAAAATATTGCCATGATATTCTTCATGGAATTATTCTACCACATATATGCATATGGATTGATAAGATTTTATGACTTGCGATAAAGATATAATCCCAGCAAGATCACAAAATATTGCATATGTATGATAGGCTTCCGATCTTCATCTTGCCTATTAGTTTATTCATAATCCTGTTATCTAATTCAAAGCTAATTAGAATATATTGATTATCTCTTGCTGGAAAATATTTATTTATATAGTCTTACTTTCCATAACTTTTGAATTGTATGCGCGTCAAATGCCAATTCTTAATTATTGCGTCCTTTGGTGATTTCTTTCACACAATTCTTTGGTTTCAATAGACAAGCAACTGGTTACTCTTGATAATGAACTATGAAAAGCCTTCAGCAATAAATATTTTTATTGCGACACCTACACTCAGCGATGGTGTAATGCACGATGATTTAGACAAGATTTTGTCTTACAACGAAATATTGTTACAGAAAATGAGGGTCAAACGACACGCGCATTTCAGACTTGTGCTGTTGCATTATTTAAGTCTTTTTATTCATATTTTCATATTAACTCACTCATTTTTACTAGCAGCAATCCATTGTCTGACTGGCTTGAGACAAGCCATGCTAATTTATGACATATTGTCTTCAAGTTTATTACACTTTCTCCTCTTTGCAGTCCTTAGGTGAGATCTGGTATTACGTTGTGTTCTCTAGACAATATCACGATGGATATATTTATTTAGAAAGACGCATGTAGGTTACAAAATATATTGGTAATATTAAAAGTCGTTTGACTTTGGGCATATTTTTATTAAAGCCGTGTTAATAATTTTCACTAAATCAAACCAGACCACTAGTTAAAACCTTTATGCTAGCGAGATGATTGATAATTATAATCAAACCTTTTATCGTCTGAAAACATATCCATAACCTCATCAAAACTCTTAGGGATAATCACACGCTGAAGAGCTTGAGTGAAAGCATTTTCTTCTGAGTTATGCCATAATGTTGATCGTGAGTCTATAATATAAAGTCTATGTGAACATCTTGTTCCTAGCGCGAGGATATTCTCACATAATTTGTCTATATAATAAATATGCCATCTATTTTTATCCCACACTTTGTGGTCATATGCGAAAGAGAATGCTTCTGGATGGGTAAAAGGCTTGAAGATATCAGACACCCATCCATGTGAACTTACGTTTAACCATATTTGTATATTTGCTTGAGAATCATAATTAAGAAATGTAGTAATTGGTGTTATACAGACTGGTATATTATTTTCATCAAGCGGGCTGAGATCTGTGTGCATAGTAGATGGAAGAAATCCATTTTTGAGTGCATCAACGTATAATCGCCCTATATCATGAGGGTTATCGTCTAGTTTTTTCTTGGACCTTTCAAATTGTTTCGCCAATGAGATTAACATCATGGCTTCTTTTGTTTCTTCCATCGCCTCAACTTTATTTTTTGTTCTAAATTCATCAACCAAAGCCATAATTTCGCTGAAGAATTTGGATATATCTTCTTGCTGACCTTTATATCGAACCATTATTTGTTTCAACCCCTCGACTATTTTAATATAGCTGCCATCTATATTATGTAAGATTAAATCATTAAACGAATTTTTGGTAATATTTTCAGATATGAGTTGTGCCGTGAAAACGTCTATGTTGAATATATTATATAATGCGCGCGCTAAATCTGAGACATCCACATTATTTGGTTGGCTTTCATAGACCAAGTTAGACAAAACCAATAGTGATCGTATAAGAGGTGAGCTAATTAAAGGCCGAGAAGGTCTTATTATTTCGTGTGTAATATTCTGCTTGTTTAATTTTAGGGATAAGTTGTTGATGAGCATATCGTTGATAGAAGGACTAAGAATGCACACTTTTTGCTTTTTATTTTTATCCGTTTCTAGTTCAATAAGTTGAGCGATTTTACTCGTAATAGTATTTGGGGAGCCTTCTATTTTTATAAAGTGGACATCTTTGTATGTGATTGGCGATGGTCTAGCAGTGGGAGTTTTTAAATATTTAACAACGTCTTCTGTGAATGTAGATATATCACTCTCGTTTTCATAACGATATATTTCTTGAAGAGGAAGCTTTTTATTCAAATTTTCTATGGCATATTTATTGTTAAATAAATAACGCCTGGTCATACCATATATATCGCTACCAATATATATATTTTCAACATATTTCTCGGCTTCGACAATAAATTCAGATAACAAACCGGGTGCATTTTCAACACGATCAGCGGCAATAATTTTCACAGGCCTTAATAATAAAGCAATCAGCGGTTCATTTTTCAATATATTTTTATAAAAGACCTCCATTGTTAGTGAATAATCTAAAACATTATTATCTAAGCAAAAACGTCTGAATTTATACGCTATTTCTTGAACTTCTTTAAAGAGATGAACATAGATAGATTTTGATCCCCAGGCTGATAGCAAACGTTGATTTATTTCTGAAATGTCTATATGAGAATCGGCGCACTTGTTCATACAGTCAAGCACTTGAAGAGAAAAGTCTGGTGTATTAATCGGTGAAAATTCGCGATCATCATATTCTTTCTCTATAATGTTTTTAACTATGTACTGAGACATCTCAACACTTATGAATACTGGTTCTAACCAGCGATCTATAAAACCTGATTGATGTGCCAGAGTTGGAAAATATAGATAAACAAGTCGGCGAGCATACTCGCTTATTGTACCTACAAATACATCAAGCTCTATATTACTCAGGTTTTTTTTAATCCAACCCTCTATTTTCTTGTTTATATAGTGCGAATCTGTGAAGAAAATGAGAGTATCATCCCTTTTTAGCGATCGAACATCATTCTTTATTTTATTCATGATGCTCTCTCTCCTTATATTCAAATCGCCGCATCTTAGGATTTGTCTCATATCTTTATTGTACAACGTCTTACGTAGACAACATGCGACAATAGACTAAGCACTTAATATTCATCAATTATAAAAATATTATTTATACAACTTCATTTTAAAGAACATATATCGCTTGCAAAATATTAAATCTTTTGATCGTGTGGGGCTGTATGAATATTTAATGATGATACGATAATTTTACTAGCGGCCAACCGCCGTAACTCCTCAACACACCGCGAAAAGCACCGCGCTTGTCAGTTTAAGCAAACAAGATCCCACGCAACTCGGCGAGAGTTGCTTTAACTAAATAGGTCTACGAATTGCTCGGCGCAACTAGAGACAGCTGCCACGGTAATCTAAAGCAGCATACCCACTAAAGCCGTCGGTGCAATACTGAAATGGGCTTGAAGCTTGATCCACCACCGCCTGTAACACTGTTTCATCGCGAGATAGGGCTACCAGCTCATCACGCAGTGCGTCCGGCGTTCGATCTGCGTGATGAGATCGGCGCTTTTTTTACTCCCGACGAACGTGAACTGCTCTCAAGCTCGACGATGGGTTAGTCGTCGGTTGGGGGCTCTGGGATGGAGGCAGCCAAGGCACGTTCACCGGCGCACTTGACCCTGTTGGCCACGGATTGCGCACTTGACACGCAGATTGCGCCCGATGCGTCGGAAGCTGTGGCTATCCAGATACATCTCGATGGCTTGGTGCGGGATTCTAAGCGGGTAGCCGATTGGGTTGGGCTGAGAGGTGAAATGACGATTGCAGGCCTTGCACAGGTAGTGCTGGCTGCCGCTGTGATGCTTGCCTCGTTTGATCACCGATTCGCTTATGTCTCTTCTGACACTTCATGTATCCAATTTTATTTACTCCCTTATCCGACGAACAAATAGTGGAATAGTATAGTAGTTTTTTTGCCTCATACAGATGAGAACAGATTATCGTAGACGATAATGAATTGCCATCTAATAAATTTTTTAAGAGTGATGCTGATAAGGAGGGAAGGCTAAGCACTTAGCCAGCTAGCTATCTGATTTAAATACGACTTGTAAACTTCAGACGCGACATTAAGATTTATTAAACATCAACGCATATAAAGAACTTAGAATGAAATCACAGGCGAATAATTGATAGATAATTAACTTAAATTGATTTGAGGCACGAAAAAGAATTGATGAATTTTAAATATCAGCGAAAGTTGATTTTTTAACCCTTCTCTTATAACTGATGGAACGATTATGTCTTTCGTATAATTCATGCATTGGATTTTATTTGACTCTGGTTGCTATTTCTTGCGTCAAAGATAAATACATTTTCTCGGCGTGTTACATTCATACATGCCATTTGTTGACTGCAGTTGCCCTTTTTAGAGGGATGAACAATAATTTTTCAACATCAAATCCCATTTCCTCCGCAAACGAGGAGAGAATTAGATATACAAAGATGTTTACTCCTGCATACCTCACATTATTGTTAACCATGAAGAAGATCACACCGGTCTTTACTAATCGTGACGCTCCTACTATTACGCAAGCCATTTCATATAAATAACTTCTTATCATGCGCGGAATACCACGATTATTTAATTCACTAGTGTGTTTTTGATTTTCAAAATAAGCGAGAATAGCATGGAGTAGCGCGTTTTTGTCGACAATCTTAAGCTCAGTATGCCAGTTTGAATTTATAGTTAATAAGGTTTTCGGGAGATTTTCCAAAGTACAACTCAACATGCGCTGTCTGAGTTCTTTTATGCCTTTATCGTCTATCGCTAGCAGGGCTAGCTCTAAAGCATATGTTCATGCGTAATCATAACGATTACAATAAGGATGTGAGGTAAGAATAGCGTCATACTTTTCAGAATATAAGTGTAGAGTTATCTCAAGGCATAGGCCACTTATAAGACGAATATTACCATTATTTTCTTTCCTAGATGGGTTATATCTTCCTTGCTGATGAAATATTTTTTGTATCTTTTATAATATCATAAATTTTACTAATAATAGCCGAATCAAGCTTTTTTATTTCTCTTTTTATGAAACCTCCTTTTTGACATTTTCTGCCAGAACGATAATCCCATCTTAGATATTTTTCATTATTTTTGTTATAATTCATATCTTCTAGGATGCATAATAAAGTAAAAAACAATGACATTTTAACAACGTATAGTTCTACTAGTATGGTGCTTAAATACTTTTCCATGGTTATTTTTGTATCAATGGTTATTTTTGTATCAAATGGATGTGCATCTTTTGTAATACCAAGGCCATTGATAGTCAGGTGTGTAGATGTATATTTCAAAGATTAGGCTGTTTACCAATGATGCAAGCATTCGATTACATGATTAGTTAAGTTCTTATCTACTATTTCTTCCCCTCAATAATTTCCTGTCCTAATGGTAACAGTTCAATTCCATCAGCATATAATCCGATATCTTTAGCTGCAAAGAGAGTAGTTCTACATCCTGCAAATGAGTCTAGGACTCTTCCACATATAATTTGATATAAATTGAGCGAGTGCTTCACAAAAGACGATGAAAACCCCGCTTTGTATTTATACCAGCGGTACATTGGAACGTTCCTATCATAGCAAACACTGATAAAAGAACGAAGGATGTGTTCATCAATGCAAAATCTGCTGTTAAATTTTTGTTTATTTTGGTTTTTATATTCTCCATCTAAATCAAGCTCATTTCTTTGGGTTTTGATATGCAAAAATTAAAGACAAAAATAGTCTTGATTCATGTGTGTTTTAATCAATGATATTCGACATCAAACATAATTTTTTTAGCCTCTTCTTTAGAGAAACAAGGGATGTCTTATTTTAATCATCACTAAATGATATCATGCGTTATTCTTGATAAAGAGATATATTGTTGTTTTTTTGCCAAACAGCTGAGTTTAAAATAAACTCAATACTTGAATAAATTTTTATTTATTTCAATAAAAGAGAGCTTTATGACAATTTAAAATAATGACAATGATTATATTCTAGTTATGTTTTTGTTATGACAGAAAAGACGAATCTCCAGAGTATTATAATAAGAGCATGATTAAGATATCACAGTCAATTTTCATAATTGCTGCACTGATTGCAGCTCTTATCCCTCAGACAAGCAATGGGCAACAACCATTCAATAATATCGGCGGAATGGTCTGTTTTGAACCTTCAATTAATACTGAACATTATTGTATTGATATTAAAGACCATGAAAATGAATATGAACATGAGTATGAATATGAGCATCACCTTAAGTTATCAAATAGCTTAATACCTAATCCATATGTGATTAATATATATCCAAGAAGAACCTTTGTACCTATGAAGCAAGGCGACAGTATAATACAGATGTGGCTAATACATAATAATTCCAGTGTGGATGCTACAGTACAAATAAGCATCTCTGCCAATCTCAATCCCGAATGGGAAATTCAAACAATAAGTGGTAATGTGATTAATCTATCCCCTTCTGAGGCTAAACCTTATTCTGTAAGAATAAAAAGGCATGGTGCAACATTAACAAACAGATTGTATATAACCCTAAGAGCATCTGTAATAGAGAGTAATGGAAATGTAAGGCGAGTTGCTCATGGCGAGTATGGATCTTACCGATTAATTATACCTTTTGTTAGACGAAATTTGATATCAACACAAGGAGATATTTACGAGCCAGATAATAATTGTTCGCAATATAAAGATATCGGCATAGGGCAAACACAACAACGGTCATTCTATACCGGATCATCTAATCCCGACACGGATATTATTCGTATGCAAATTCCGGGATCACCTATTACAAAGACATATATATTGCGTTTTCGCGGCACTGCGCCCAGTACCGATCCATCGTTGAGAATATACTATACCGGTGGAATTTGCGGGGTCGGAGCTTATGAAACATTTACATCAACTAACGGCTTGACAAAAAATGTGGGCATTATCATACCTCAAGGATCCTCCATGGTGAATTTTACATTATGGATTAGTAGCACTAATGCAATAGGTATAAATGGGCCGAATCATACTTATACTGTCACTTTATCCCCTCCCTCTACAATGTTCTCAGTTGATGAATATACTATAGATAATTTAAGTAACCAACACGTTGACTATTGGATTAGATTGGATGAATATCATGCAGGTGGAAATTAAAATTCATTCAAAACCTATTTTCAATATAAAGGCGAAGTTTTTGATAATTTTATAAAAGAGGTGCGCATTGGTTTGAAGATAATGCCCATTTCATTTCATGTAGCGACTGGAATGCATGACATGACAACTAAAAATTCTTTTACCATCGGCAAGGTCATTGGCGGAAATTTAAACACAGGGTTAATTGTTCGAGTTGATGAAAATATAGCCATTGAAGAACTTACGAGTGGCAATTATTTTAAAATAATCGGGCGGGATGGTTATGTATTTTATGGCATAGCTGAAAATATAAAGCTTTCAGATATGGATAAAAAAATTTATCGCCGTGTCAATACGATTCCCTTAGATATGTTAAATTTCTACAGAGGCACGTCCGTATACGGTTTATTAACCATCAAGCCTATACTTATGGAAACACCAATGGGAGAGATAAAAAATACAACCAGCATACCCTCACACTTTTCAAGCGTTGAAATAGCAGGACAAGACGATATAAAAAGAATATTTAGTAATAATTCTGATTGTGCATATAAAATAGGGAATTTAATTGGTAATCCTGATTTGAATATATACATTGACTTGAAAAAAATAACTGAAAGAAGCACTGCCGTATTCGGCAAAAGCGGTAGCGGTAAAACATTTTTCGTATTGCCTTTAATTGCTGAAATTATCTCAAGAAAAGTATGTAGTGTATTGATTTTTGATATGCATAACGATTATGCCTATGTCCTAAAAGGTGATAAAGAGAATTATAAGGGACTAAAAAATTTAGAGAAGTGTAGTGATAAGGTAAAAGTAATTAGTTTAGACCCGATGTTTTCCAAGAGAATTAATCACGTTCCAGACGCATATCTTAATATTTTCTATGACCAAATATTGCCCGAAGATATAGAACCGCTTAGTTCTTTAATTGCATTAACCGACGTACAGATAAATACCATTTACTCATTGTACAGAAATCTTGAATCATCGTGGTTTCCTCATATCATAGTGGATAATCCATCGCCAGAAATAAATAAATTATTGTCCACTAGAAAATTATCTGATGCCACTTATCACGCATTAAATCGCAATTTAAGTAGATTTGGACAGTATAAGTTCATCACCTCTCGATGGGGTTTTGAATTGGCTGATAATGAAAAGACGACATCAATCGAAGAGATATGTAATGACCTGGCTAGGGGGTACTCCATTGTAATAGAATTCGGACGATATTCAAACGACTTATTAGCTTACCTCTTCGTATCTAATTTCATTTCCAGAAGAATTCATCAAAAATATGTTCAACTTAAAGAGCTTTACGAAGGCGGCACTTCAGCTGAGCCGAAGCCTTTGATCATTGTAGTAGAAGAAGCGCATAAGTTCTTGGAGAAAGATATCGCCGATTACACCGTTTTCGGCACTATAGCTAGAGAAATGCGAAAGTACAATGTAACCCTATTGCTGATAGATCAAAGACCAAGCAGCATCGATGATGAAGTGATGAGCCAAATTTCCACACGGATTGTATATTCGCTGACCGATGAAAATGATATAAACGCCGTTCTTACAGGCACTGCTGATTCTAATTACATGAAAAATATAATAACAAGTTTATCTACGAAAAAACAAGCCGTTATTTTTGGTTATGCAGTACCAGCGCCTTTACCCATCGATGTGGTTGAATATAACGAAAAAATAGTTGATTATTCGTTATCCTATAGCGCATAATATCGATGCCTAATTTTTGTGTTATAAAACTTTCCATTGTGCTTGAAATTCAGAGAAATATATATTGATCGATCCGATTAATGAAATAGCACGCGTTTATGCGAACTATCAAACAAGATGTGCGTTATGTTTGTTTAATTGCCGAATAAAACGATTATCGTCTGCTTTACAGAAGTCATATAAGTTCTCACGATAATTCTTCCTACACCCGGTGTTATTTCAAACATATTTCTCTTACTGTTCACCTATCTGATTTTGTCCGCCACTAAAAATTAGCGGATTAAATAAAATTGGATGCATGAAGTGTCCAAAGATACATAAGCGAATCGGTGGTCAAACGAGGCAAGAATCACAGCAGCAGCAAGCGCTACCTGTGCAAAGCCTGCCATCGTCATTTCATTCCTCAGCCCAACCCAATCGGCTACCCGCTTAGAATCCCGCGCCAAGCCGTCGAGATGTATCTGGATGGCCACAGCTTCCGACGCATCGGGCGCAATCTGCGTGTCAAGTGCGCAATCGGTAGCCAACTGGGTCAAGTCTGCCGGTGAACGTGCCTTGGCTGCCTCCCCCATCCCACAGCCCCCCCAACCGACGACTAACCCATCGTCGAGCTTGAGAGCAGTTCACATTCGTCAGAAGTAAAAAAACGCGACGATCTCATCACGCAGGTCGAGCGCCGGACGCGCTGCGTGATGTGCTGGTAGATACTCTATCCCGCGGCGGCTTCAGTGGGTATGCCGCTTTGGACTACTGTGGCGACTGTCTCTAGTTGCGCCGGGCAAGTCGCAGACCTATTCAGTTAAAGCAAGTCTCGCCGAGTTGTGGGGGATCTTGCTCGCTTAGGCCGACGGACGCGGTGCTTTTCGCGGTGTGTGGAGGAGCTATGGCGGTCGGTTGCGTCGTTTGTGCAATGCTGGAATCGGCGGCATCCCTTCAAGCAAGCACATCCGGGTTATCAGAGCTATCCGCGGGACTACGCAAGTATTTGGATTTAGGCA
>JANWVL010000002.1 GCA_025056655.1 Candidatus Methylacidiphilales bacterium | reverse complement strand
TTGGAAACGCAATTCTGAGTATAATCGACGATGGTACAACAGTGACTTTTAATCTCTCAAATCCTGGAGGTATTCCATTTTCTGGTAACGATGCATTCGTGTTGTATCTAGACACAGTGGCAGGTGGCTTAAATTCAACAGGGATCTTGAGCGATACGGCGGACACTCTGAGAAGGGCTATCAGTAACATAGGGTCCGCTGCTATTAATTTTGCCGCTGGGTTCACAGCAGATAAGGCGATTGGAGTGAAACCATTTGGTACAAACAACGGATTTGCTGGATTGTGGAATTTAACGGGCAGTCCTACGAACTTACCGTTTATTGCAACCAGCACTACTGGAACAAATGGACTTACCCCTGAGACAGGTGGCCAAAATTCCTATACTTGGTCATTTACACTTGCTCAATTGGGAATTTCACCTGGCGCCTCATTTAACTTCGTCGGAATATACTTGAATGCACAGGATTCATTCGGTAATACCTTCCTCTCAAATGAAGGTTTCGGCAATGGGCTTCCTAATACGAATCCTGGCACGGGGACCGCAACGTTTACGAACTTCTTGACCTACACGACTATTCCTGAGCCTTCGACGTATGCTTTGATTGTGGGTGGGTTAGCGTTGTTGTATTTTGTGGTGCGGAGGAAAGCTACCAGCCAGGTGTGAAGGCTAGAAGAGGGTAAGGAATTGGAATAAAACGCGCCGGGCGAGGGTTCGGCGCGTTTTTTGTTTTTTATTTGATGCCTTGAAAGTCGGTGGCGGTAGTCGTCGGTAGCCGGTGGGATTTGGATTTCTTGGCTTGTGGTGTATTTCTTGGATTGTGGTGTGTGAAGTAGTTAGACTTTTTGGGTTAGATGAGAGGGAAAGGTGTGAGTGGGGGTGTGGCCGAGAGGAGGAAAGGCTGTGTGGGGGGGTGTTGTTGTGCGCTGATGAAAGTTGATTTGGAGGAAGCTATCTGGGGTGGCAGGCGGCTTTGAATTCGTCGGGGAATTTGGTGAGGAAGCTTTGGACAGGCCAGGAGCAGGCCTCTCCGAAGGCGCATATGGTGCGTCCGGCGATGTTGTTGGCGACAGAGAGTAGGGTCTCAATGTCGCTGGGTTGTCCTTGGCCCTTGGCTAGGCGGGAAAGGATTTTTTTCATCCAGAGTGATCCTTCGCGACACGGGGTGCATTGACCGCAGGACTCGTGAGCGTAGAATTCAGCGATATTGGCGAGAGCTTCGACCATGGAGCGGGTGTTGTCCATGACGATGATGCCGCCGGATCCTGCCATGGAGCCGATGGCGGCGAGGGTGTCGAAGTCGAGGGGAATATCTTCGAGGTGGATTTCTTTTTCGATGGTTTGTCCGGTGGAGGGGTCTTTTTGTTTGATTTTGTAGCGTTCGCCGGCTTTGAGGACTTTGGCGGAGGAGCCACCGGGGATGACGGCTTTGAGGCGGTTGTTGTTGCGGATGCCGCCGCAGACGTCGTGGATGAGTTGGCCGAGGGTGATTGAGCCGATTTCAAATTCGTAGTAGCCTGGGCGTTTGACGTCGCCGGAGACGCAGAGGATGCGGGTGCCGGTGTTGTTGGGGCGGCCGAGTTTGGCGTATTCGGCGCCGCCCATGCGGATGATGTGGGGGATGTTGCAGAGGGTTTCGACGTTGTTGACGATGGTGGGGCACATGTAGAGGCCGAGGACGGCGGGGAAGTATGGGGGCTTGATGCGGGGGTAGGGGCGTTTGCCTTCGAGGGATTCGATGAGGCCTGTCTCTTCGCCGCAGATGTAGGCGCCGGCGCCGCGGTGGATGTAGATTTGAAGGTCGAAGGCTTGTTTGCCGAGAATGTTTTTGCCGAGGTAGCCTTTTTGGTGAGCTTCGGCGATGGCGCGCTCGAGGATTTTGGCGCCTTGGGGGAATTCGCCGCGGATGTAGATGTAGGCGAGGCGGACGCCGAGGGCGTAGGCTGCGATGATCATGCCTTCGAGGAGTTGGTGTGGGTCTTTGTGGATGAGTTGGCGGTCTTTGAAGGTGCCGGGTTCGGATTCGTCGGCGTTGCAGATGAGGTATACGGGTTTGGTGTTTTTGGTGGGGTCGATGAATGCCCATTTGGTGCCGGTGGGGAAGCCTGCGCCGCCTCGTCCGCGGAGGCCGGAGGTTTTGATTTCGGCGATGATTTGGGCGGGGGTCATTTGGAGGGCTTTGCGGAGGGATTGGTAGCCGCCGTGGCGGAGGTAGCATTCGATGTCTGGTGTGTAGTGGGGTTCGTCGAGGTGTCGGAGGAGGATGCGTTTTTCGAGGGGGTGGGGCATAGGGGTGGGATGGGGGGGGTTGAGTTTTGGTTTTTAGGGTTTGTATTGTGTGAGGATTTGGTCTGCTTTTTGTGGGGTGACGTTTTGGTAGTGGTCGTCGCCGATCATCATAACAGGGGCGGCACCGCAATCGGCGAGGCATTC
>JANWVL010000001.1 GCA_025056655.1 Candidatus Methylacidiphilales bacterium | reverse complement strand
GTAGTCGGTTATCTTTGGTGGAAGGTGTCTGTGGATGGGATTGTGCCAAGTAGTTTTTTTTATTGCACATGGTTGATGGGGGCCGTGGTGGTGGCGGGGATATTTTGGGTTTTCATTCGCCCGCGATACGGCTGGAGCTGGAGGAAAAGTGAACGTTACAGGCAGACGATTTTGTGCTGTGTGCCGGCAGGGCTTTGTGGGATTCTGATTCCGTTGTGGTTGATGTTAACGAACTATCCGCAGACTTGGATAGCGATGTTTTGGATTCTTTTTTATGGGCTTGCGTTGCTTTCGTTGCCGCCGTATGCGCCGCAGGGGCTTTATAGTCTGGGCTGGGCTTTTTTGGTGTGCGGCTTAGTGGCGGTGGCCGTGGTGTTGTTTGGGAGTGCGTTTGTTTTGAGTGATACGAATACGGCGCTGCTTTTTATGTTTGGGACGTTTGGATTGTTGCATCTGCTCTATGGCGTGAGTGTGAAGTTGAGCTTGCAACAGGCTCCCATCGAGGACGGCAAGGAGGATGAGTAGCCGAGTGCGTAGCCAGTGGATTGAACTGGCAATGTTATGAACCGCCGTGAGTTTCTCAAGCGCGCTTTCTGGATCGCTACTGGCGTCGGCATCCCGTGGGGAGGGTATTGTTCATGGCTCCAGACGCGCCGATGGGTGATGCGTCATTACACGCTTTTCCTCCCTGATCTGCCTTTGGCTTGGGAAGGAAGTCGTGTGGTCTTTATCGCGGACTTTCATCACTCGTGGTATTTCGAGGTTGAAAAAATTCAAGAGGCCGTAGAGGCCATCCATGGCCTGGATCCTGATATAATCTTGCTCGGAGGGGACTATGTCCACTACGGGTATAAAGTGCGACATTATCTGGACTCGGTGTTCGAAGTTTTGAAGGCACTTCGAGCGCGTGAGGGTGTTTTTGGCGTCCTCGGCAATCACGATGCACACGAAAATTTGAGCTACGCGCGAGAGAGAATGATCCGAGCAGGCATCACCGATCTCAGTAATGCGTTTACGCGTCTCATACGAAAAGGAGAAACGCTGCGATTGGCCGGCCTTAGTGACGTGAATACAGAAGTGCCTCGAAGTGATCGTGCCGAGTTGAACCAACCAACAAAGGAATGCACGCTGCTGGTGACGCATAATCCGGACGTTTTTGAGCATTTGCGAGAGTATGTGCATTATTCGTTCGCGTTTGCTGGACACACCCATGGAGGGCAAGTCTATATTCCAGGGTTCGGTGCGCCGATAATCTCCAGTGCGTTCGGGCAGAAATATCGTTACGGCTTTATCCGCACTTATACGGGCACAGTCTATGTGACGAGCGGCTACGGATCGGCATTTCCGCCTGTGCGTTTTTTTTGTCCACCAGAGATTTGCTTATTTATCCTGAAAAAGGAGGGCAACGCCTCATAGACCTGCAGGTAGTTAAAGAAATTCTTACAGAAGGTTACCTTCCTTTGTTATTGCGGAAGGTGGGTTGCTCAGCTATGAAGGCGGCCGAGTATGCCTCATGAATCAACGGCCTCTATTGACGTCGCCTACGTCGCTCAACTTGCACGAATCCAGCTCTCACCGGAAGAGACTGTCACCTTCCAAAAGCAACTCAGCGATGTCTTACACTATGTAAACCAACTCTCCGAAGTCGATCTATCCAAGATCGAACGATTGCCGCAGCCCCCTATAGAAAATCATCTCAGAACCGACGAACCCCGCCCCAGCCTCCCTAGGGAGGTCGCGCTTCAAAATGCTCCCCTACATACGTCAGAATTAATCCTCATGCCCAAAGTTGTTGAATAATTAAAACCCTAATAACCGCGAATCTACCCATGCAATGGCACACAGAGACAATCGCTTCGCTCCGACGACATCTTCTAGCTCGATCCGTTTCTCCAATCGAAATAGTCGAAGCCCTCATCTCTCGAATCGAAAAAATTGATCCGACTCTCCAAGGCTACAACTTCAAAAACTACGAAGAAGCACGCCAAGCGGCTCAAAATGTCGATATCGAGAAACCTCTGGGCGGAATCCCCATTGCGATCAAAGACGTGATCAACGTCAAGGGCCAACCTTGCACTTGCTCCTCAAAGATGTTGGAAAACTATGTGGCTCCATATGACGCCACAGTCATCTCCAAGCTCAGAGAAGCAGGAGCTATCCTGCTAGGACGCACCAATATGGATGAGTTTGCCATGGGCTCTTCAACCGAAAACTCTGCATGGGGCATCACACGCAATCCTTGGGATACAACCCGCATCCCGGGCGGCTCCAGCGGTGGATCGGCTGCCGTCGTCGCTGCACATGAGGCAATCGCTGCGCTCGGCTCAGATACCGGCGGCTCTATCCGGCAACCTGCTGCCCTCTGCGGATGCGTTGGAATTAAACCCACCTATGGTCGAGTCTCACGATATGGCCTTGTCGCTTTTGCCTCAAGCCTTGACCAAATCGGTCCCTTTGCAAAAACAGTCGAAGATGCCGCAATCCTACTCGATGTCATCAGTGGATATGATCCCATGGAAAACACTTCCGCCCGGCGAGAATATGCTCCACTGGCGCCTACCTTGAAAAATAGCGACATAAAAGGCATGCGGATCGGAGTGCCGAAAGAGTATTTTGTGGAAGGGATGGATCCAGAGGTAGAAAGTCGCATTCGTGAGGCTATCGCGGAGCTAGAAAAATTGGGTGCGCGTGCAATTCCCATTAGCCTGCCCCATACCCGATACGCGGTCGCTGTGTATTACATTATCGCTACGGCAGAAGCCTCTGCGAATCTCGCTCGCTACGACGGCGTTCGTTATGGTCATCGCACGACGCAGGCAAAGGACGTGCTGGAACATTACTTCCTAAGCCGTGAAGAAGGTTTTGGTCCTGAAGTAAAACGCCGAATCATTCTCGGGACCTACGTTCTCTCATCAGGCTACTACGATGCATACTACAATCGGGCGCAAAAAGTCCGCGCGCTTCTAAAAAAGGATTTTGAAGAGGCCTTCACTCTGTGCGACGTCATTGCCACACCGACCTCACCGATTCCAGCATTCAAAATCGGCGAAAAAACTAGCGATCCCCTGCAAATGTATCTGGCAGACATTTACACGATTGCGGTGAATCTGGCTGGAATCTGCGGAATTTCCATCCCTTGTGGATTTACTCAAGAAACAGCAGATCGCCCTAAACTGCCCGTCGGCCTTCAACTCATCGGCCCAGCCTGGGGGGAAGAAAAGATTTTAAAAGTAGCCCACGCCTACGAACGTGCCACTCCCTGGCATTTAGAGAAACCGCCCATTGCGCTGGATTGAATCAAGAACAAGCATTATGAGTGCGATCCCTTACGAAGCAGTCATCGGCCTTGAAGTGCACGTCCAGATAAAGACAGCCACAAAGATGTTCTGCGGTTGCAGAAACGAATTTGGAGCAGAACCCAATACCAACGTGTGCCCTGTCTGCCTCGGTTATCCGGGTGCGTTGCCAACCCCGAATCGGGAGGCAATTGTGAAAACGATCGCTACAGGATTGATGCTACATTGCGAAATTGCGAAGACCTGCAAATTTGATCGGAAAAACTATTTTTATCCCGACATGCCAAAGAATTATCAGATTTCTCAATACGACCAGCCTCTTTGCCTTGGCGGTCGGATCGATCTCTACACACTTGCCTTTCCCAAGGATGCACAGAAACAAGAACAAGCTCTAAATCCACGCTCCGTGCGCTTACACCGAATACATCTCGAAGAGGATGTTGCCAAATCGTTTCATTTTGAGGGCTACAGCGGTATTGACTTTAATCGCGCGGGCACGCCCCTTATGGAAATCGTTTCAGAAGCTGACATTCGCACCCCCGAAGAAGCCTTTGCTTATCTCACCGCACTCAAGCAAATATTGATTTACGGCAACATCAGCGACGCTGATATGGAAAAAGGGCAGATGCGCTGCGATGTGAACGTCTCCGTGCGTCCAGCAGGCGCCACCACATTTGGGACAAAGTGTGAAATTAAAAACCTGAATTCGATTTCGGCTGTTCGGCGCGCGCTAGCTTATGAAATCGATCGACAAATCCAAATCGTAAGCCAAGGAGGAACAATTCGACAAGAGACGCGCCGATGGGATGACGCTAGAGGGCAGACGTATGTCATGCGCACGAAAGAACAAGCTCACGATTATCGTTATTTCCCTGATCCAGATTTGATGCCGATCCGAACGGATGATGGACTTCTAAAAGAAGCAGAATCTCTAGTCCCAGAGCTACCAGCTGCGAAAAAGAAACGCTTTCAAGAGCGCTATGGTTTATCCGAATATCAAGCCAGCGTGCTGGCTTCGGAACGAAGCTTTGCGGATTATTTCGAGCTTGCTGCTCAAGGAGCCAAACAGCCGAGTCTCGTTGCAAATTATTTAACGAACGATTATCTCGCCGCGCATGATATAACGGAGCCGGTGAAAATTCCCGCTGCCCACTTTGCGCAGCTCGCCAACCTTGTGGATTCAGGAAAAATCAATTCTAAGCAGGCTCGCGAGGTCTTAGCTGCAATGTTTGAATCGGGAGAGGAACCTGAAAAAATTGTGCAAGCCAAAGGGATGACTCAGATGAGCGACATTGCTGAGCTTGAGCGCTTATGCGATGAGGCGATCGCGGCCAATCCGCGGTCTGTGGCAGATTTTAAGGCAGGTAAAGAAGCTGCGATCAATGCCTTCAAGGGTTACATTATGAAAGCGACAAAGGGTAAAGCACATCCGCAGTTAATGAACGAAATTTTGAGAAGAAAACTCACGGAAGGGAAATGATCTATGTCTGAACTACGTCGGGATGCTCTGTTGCGTCATTGGGTGATATTTTGTCCAGAGCGAGTCAGAAGGCCGCTTGAATTTCATGAAGAAGGTATCCGTATGCAAGAGGTGAATGCCTTCTTACCTGGCCATGAGCAGCTCACGCCACCGGAGGTTTATGCAATCGGAGAGGCTGGCCGTGCGCCGAACACCCCTGGATGGCGTGTCCGTGTTGTGCCGAATCGTTATCCCGCGCTTCGTGTAGAGGGTCAACTCGAAGCTTCAGCCTGTGGACATAATGATTGTCTAACAGGCATCGGCGCTCACGAAGTGGTTGTGGAAACCCCGGATCCAAACAAGGAGTTGCATGATCAATCTCCGCAAGGCGTTTTTGAAGTGCTTCAGGCTTACCGTGCTCGAATGCTTGATCTGACTCGCGACTTAAGAATGCGTTACATCGTCGCGTTCAAAAACGTAGGGCCTTTAGCTGGCGCTTCCCTGAAGCATCCACATTCACAAATCATGGGCTTGCCCGTTGTGCCGCCTGTCTTCATTCATGAATTAAACAACGCTCGTGAATACTACTTGCGTCATGAGCGAAACTATTTTGATGATCTGATTCGACAAGAGTTATCCATGGACATTCGTATTGTAATTGAAAATCGGGATTTTGTTGTCTTGTGCCCTTATGCCAGCCGTTTTTCTTTTGAAATGTGGGTTGTGCCGCGACGACAAAGCAGCGATTTTCGCACTGTGCAGGATTACGAACTGCACACTTGCGCAGACGTCTTGAAACAATCACTTAGTCGTCTGCAAAAGATATTGAAGCGGCCAAGTTACAATCTTGTGCTTTACACGGCTCCGCTGAGAGCGATGCCGGGACAAGCGGAGAGTTTGTGGGAAAGCTGTTACCGTTGGCACTTTAAGATCATGCCGCGGCTAGCCGGAATTGCAGGACTTGAGCTGGGCACAGGAGTGTTTATGAACCCAATCATGCCGGAAGAAGCAGCGCGTCATTTACGTTCCATGCGTTAAGTAGAGGAATCGGATACTGAGTCTCGGTGGATTACAACTTGATAGATCTTACCTCGGCGTGCTTGCTGCACGCTAAACTGAATATTACGGTAGGTATAGCTCGCGCCGATATGGCTTTCTTGTGGTAAGCGCGCAGTCAACCATTGTGCAAGAGTCTGCTCGGGGAAATCCTCTGGCAAATCTTCCTGAAGAACGCTTTCAACACCTTTAAGGCTCAAATTGCCTCCGACTCTCCACAAGTTGTCCGTAATCGGAATGACTGTTTTGGCACTGATATCGAACTCATCATCGATGTCGCCTACGAGCGTCTCTATTAAATCTTCGAGAGTGATCATTCCGACTACGCGGCCTTGGCTATTTTTTATCAGAGCGATGTGATGACGACGTGCGGAGAGCCGTTTCAAGGCTTGGGTGAGATTTTCCGTCTCGCTCAACGTGAGGATCGGACGAATAAAGGCGGCCAGATTCAGAGCTTCTCCATGCTCTCGAAATCCGATAAGGTCTTTATAGTTGATGTAGCCGTGGATGTTGTTGGGATCGCCGTCTGCACTGACCGGGTATCGTGTGTGCATGGCATGTTGACCGAGACGTAGGTTTTCAGTGACGGGGCGATCGAGTCTGAAAAACGTAATGTTCTCTACGGGAATCATGATTTCGCGCAATTGAGTTTGGCTCATTTTTACAGCATTGACGATGATCGACTCTTGCTCTGAAGCGATTGCGTCATGAGCGTGCGCTAATTCAGCGATTACCTCTATATCGATAGCTGTGGTGCGCTCACTTGAATGACCTCGAGAAAAGGAGCGAATGAATTGGGTGAGCCAGCGACTGAACCTAATAAGTGGCGTAAGGACAAGTATGCTGATTTCAAGAGGCTTGAGAAGGACCGGTGCAAAAAACTCAGGAAATAGTGCGCCTATGGTCTTAGGGATGATTTCCGAGCAATACAAAATGGTCAACGTCAAGGCGACTGTGAACCAGAAAATATATACACCGTTATCTTGAGCTATTTTTGAAAAGAGCAGGCCGGCTAGAGTCGCGCCACCTGTATTGCATAAAGTGTTGATAATTAAGATAGCTGAAATCGGGCTTTCGACATTTTTTTTGAGTTGTTTCCATCCTTTCGCATACCACCTCTTTTCTCGCTCCCAAGTTTCAAGACGAATTGGACTGAGGCTCAGAAGAACAGCCTCGGAAAGGGAACAAAGATGCGACCCTAATATCGTGATGGCAAGAATTACAATTAGGAAGATGATTTCCGTGCCCATCCCGGGCGCTTTCTAGCATGGACAGAATAAATGAAAAAGTCTTTCTCAGAGTCTTTCTCAGACGAATGCGAGAATTTAGTTCAACTGAATTTTGAGACGAAAGAAGCGGCGCCCATTCGATGAGGAAGGAGTGACATCGCGAACGGTGATCGTCTCGGTGCCATTACCATTGTTAACTGTAGAAACAGTCGTGAGATGGTTTGGCCCACTTAGCCATGGACCATTGATCAGATCGCTGGTGATTTCAGGGGTGATCGTCACGTCCGTCGCACTGATGGAGCGTGTGTAGCTTACTGCATAATAGGACTGGCCAGACTGCATGACCATAGTGGGAGTAAGGATAGGTATCTGAGAAGCATCTTGAGGAAGTGTTGCGGAAGCGTATTCGATCAAGTTGGGGAATCCGTCTTGGTCTGGATCCGCAGAAGGGCCGCTGACTTGAGAATCATTGGCTTGTGCCGAATTGAAAGTGTTGAAGCGCCATTGGTTGTAGGGTGTGCGTCGGATCACTGTGATGGGAGAGGAAACTGCTATCCCCTCTTGAGCGTCTGTCGCACGGGCTGTAAGGGTGAAAGTGCCCTCTGATGAGGCATTCCAATTGAATGAATAAGGCGCCGTGGTATCTTCACCAATGAGCTGACCATTGACTAGAAACTCTACTTTTGTGATGGGATTGTCGAAGTCGTTAGCATTGACGTTAATCGTCACTGGTGTGTTAGTTGTAAAGCTTTGAGATGAGGCAGGCGATGTGATCGATACGGTGGGAACAAGATTAGAAGCCCAATCTATTGCATTTCGGAGAAGCCGAGTTCCGAACTCCGTTAGATTTTGCGCCGTAAAATCTTCGAGGAAGATTCCGAGTCTTCGGGCAGGAGCAACAAAGCTACTTGCCATCGTTGCTCCTTTTTCAAAACGGAAAAGAATAGCTTGCGCAACGTTATGTGTGGACCAGGCAGAGGTCACAAAATTTCCGATAGGATTTCCCCATGTAAAGGTGGAAGGAGCGAGAGTAAGAGCGACTGTGCTGGACTTGGGGACATCGGTGAGTAAAACGTCATTTGCATTATTCGAGGTGATACCGACTGTCTGATTGAAGAGCGTCCCATAGTTGACGTTAGGTGTAGGCCCCGTCATCAAGAGATCATCGAAGAGAAAGGATTCACCGCAAATGATCGGCACTGTGACGTTGGTAAATTTGTTTCCGACATTCGCCGATAGAACTGTAGATGAAATATAGATGAGTGACTTGCCCTGTGCATCAGCCGTTGTGACGAGATCGTCAGTTACGACATTGACCACGTAGTTTTTGCTGAGGAGTTGTTGGCGAACGAATTCCTCTGCAGGGTTAAGTGTAAAGCTGTCTGCAACGATTAAAGCAACTTTTTGTGTAGTAACTGTGATGAGGCCTGCTTTTTTGGTTTGAACAACGCCGTTGCTTCCAGTCACACGAAGCCGAACTGTAAACGTCCCCGCTGTCGTGTAAGTGTGAGTCGGATTCTGCAAAGTGCTGGTGTTACCATCTCCAAATTCCCAAAACCATTGTGTCGCGCCAGGCATTGTCGATTGGTCGGTAAATTGGACAGTCAGAGGAGGCGGGCCGCTTGTGACGTTGACCGAAAAGTCAGCTGTGCCTAGGAAACGTATACGAAAGATATTTGCGCCAGGCTTGCTTACAGTAGTAGGCGTCGCATCTTCGGCATAAAGATCCGAAAAATAAAGACCATCAGGCCCCGCAGCAATAGCACATGCGGTAGAACGACCACTACCCGCGTATTGGGCGAAGACAGTAGGAGCTTCTTGCAGCTGGCCATTGGGTGAAATGAGAAATTCAGTGATACGTTTTCCATTATTGGCGGGGCCTAGAGCAAAAGTAGGGCCGGATTCTGCGACATAAAGACGATTAAGTTTATTCGGAGGGAAACCGCTACCATTAAAAACGCCACTTTCTATGAAGGCGAGCTGCACAGGAGCAACAGGAGTGACCCAGTTGTAGAGAGCATTTATCGTCATCGAGATATCGGTATCATTCCAGCCGAAAGATTGGCCGGGTAATGCACGACCTAAGCGATCGTTGGAATTGGGACCGTTTTCTGTGAAGTAGAGTGTGTTTGTGAGGCGACGCCACACAGAGCCGAAGGGGTTGCGGTGCCCATATGTGTAAATATAATCACGAATCGTTATCCCGTTGAAGATGTTGTAGAACGGATTACTAGAAACCGGAGCTCCTGTGGTGGTCATGCGCAGTATCTTCCCCCGCGCGTCTTCGAGATTTAATGCAGTGCTAGGGATAAAGCCGTCACCGACGTTGACAAGGAGGTTGTTTTGGTTGTCAAAAGTAATTGCAGAAATTTGATGAGATTGTGCGATGCGATAAGGCGATGTTGAGAAGATCCGTGTTTTATTCGCTGCGGTCAACCCCCCGTCTGTGCTGGTAAAACGAACAACTTCACCATAAAAGATCGGGTTTCCTCCTGCATCGACGCCGTCTTGGTAAACAACGGTGGCATAGATATCTCCTGTGGTGGGATGGATGGCTAAATCCGCAACACCGATCTCACCTGTGCCTGGGAAAGAACCAGTGGGGTTAAAATTTAGCAAGTTGGTTGCGTAATTTGAAATGACACCGTTTCGCCGGACGACTTTAATATTTCCGTATAATTCAGCGACGTAGTAGAAAGGGGCATTTGGATTATTGCTAGGAGATGGGACGAATTTTATCGAGACTGGCAAGCTGAAGCCAGTGGCAACTTTTTCAATGACATACCCTGGCTGCGTCACCGTCCACGGAACCGCCGCACCACGCGCGAGTTCGTCAAATTTTGGGACTGTATCTCCTAACACCGCTTTGTAGGAGCTCCCTTGCTCAGATATCCAGAAAGCGATCTCTTGGTTGGCTGAAAGGGAAATGCTGGGCAAGTAGAGTGTACGATCAACGGGTTGATTATCGGTAAATTTTATCGTGGAAGACGGGATTTGAAGCGGCTGGCTGCCGGCCTTGATGCGGACTTTAACAGATTTGTCCAGGGCGATAGGTGTAGGGTTGGTGATCGCGTTAATCGTGCCATCTGAGCCGCTTATGATTAAAAAAGTATGGCCACAACAGCTTTCGACATAGAGTTGATGAGGAGAAGCAGCTTGAGGTAAGATGACTGGCACATCTGTGCTATCTAGCCACTGTGGCAATGGGGTATTGAGTATATCTGTTATTTTGAGTGGTTGAATCTCACCAAGTGGGGCAGTCTTAAAATTTCTCTGTGCCCATGGGCCAGGGATATTCTGGTTGTTTCGAAATCGCATCCGTACGAAATAATTACGGTCTGGATCTAGATTGTTTTTCCCGGCAAGCGGCCCGACAAAAGTGCCATCACCAAAATGAACATGAAATGCGATCAGGCCTGTGACAGCATCTGCTTTCCAAACCAAAGCTTGAGGCGATGCCTGCCATATTTCATAATCTGTGCCCCCGAATTGATTAGCAGGACCCGGAAAAGGAGCGCAGGCCATATGAACATCAAAGGCACTGACCACTGCCCCATCGGAAATAGGCTCAAGGATTTGAGGCGTCGGTATCTGGGAAAAAACAAATGTGTGGTTTAATAGAATGTAAACCAACAATGATACGGTATGATTTGATTTCATAGGCATAGCGTAACTCAAATTTTCTAAATGCAACTTTCGCCAATGAATCTAAAGTTTTAAGAAGTCTTAATATAGCTGCGGAAAAAGCTTAAAAAAGGCATTTAGCCGATTGAAAATCACATGAGTAATCCACGATCAATGTATCGAGGATGGAAGTTTTTGTTGGCGATATTAATGACGCCATTATGTGTGGCATGGGTTTTTGCTTTAGTTAAGTTGGTTCAACATTGGTGGGCGCAAGATGGATCATCAGCGTCTTGGTTTGGCTTACTGTTAATCGGCGCAGCAGGATGGCTGATCGCGTATTTGATTTTACCTAAACCTTTTTGGCTTTATGTCTTTGGTCACGAGTTAACTCATGTGCTAGCTGTGTATATGTCACGGGGTAAAGTCTATGATTTTAAGGTGACGTCACAAGGTGGGCACGTGAGATCGGACCGTATGAACTGGTGGATAGCACTGTCCCCTTACTGTGTGCCGATTTACACGCTTCTGTGGATTTTTCTCTGGTGGTGTGGAGATTTTTATTTTTCTGGCGATTTATGGCACAGTCTCTTGTTCTTGGGAATTGGTCTCACATGGGGCTTTCACCTAACCTTCACACTCGCCGTATTGCACAACCAGCAACCAGATCTTGCCGATCAGGGTTACATTTTTTCGTTGATAGTGATTTTAGCTTTCAATTTATTTTTCTTCACCCTGCTGTTTGTGATTTTATCAAAGGAGATAACAGCCACACAGTTCTTGAGTATGCTGTGGAATGAGTCGGTCATATGTTACTCCAGTGTTTGGAAATTTTTCTTAACGGCTTGCCGTTGGGTTCACTCACATCTATTGCGCCACAACCTCACTTCATAACTTCCCATTGCGTTTCATCCAAATCAAGGCGCTGCTCCCAATACGCACGAGGAATCGTGGCCAAACCTATCCACGCTTGATAACGTTGCGAATAGACTAGGCTCGTCATTGTGGCGATTTCTTGACCATTACAACTAAGTCTTCTGGATACTAAATAACTTCCATCGCCCTCACTCAATCGATCGAGACAAATCAAGCGTTTCACCTGTCGATTAACATGACCTACGTGTTGAAGGCGTGACACGATTTCTTGGCCTATGTAACACCCTTTGTGGAAGTGCAATCCATAATTCTCATTCCAGCCAGCTTCTTGGGGAAAATATGTTTCATCAAAATCGGTTCGCCACTCGGCAATACCTTTTTCAACTCGTCTCACAAGAACGTCATGATCGCTTAATTCAGCCTCCCTCTGCAGAAAACTTATCGGTGCATCACTCCATATTTCGTAACCAGAAATTCCCCAACGATATGAGTAAAACAGAGTATCAGACATGTTTTTGACTATTGATTCTCCTACAACATAATACCCTCTCCAATCCTCTGAATAAGGCTCTATAGAGACATCATCCGCAACTATGAAATTTTCAAGACGCCGATGAACAGCGTCACGATCTGAGCTGGATATATCGATTATAAATGCACCATCAATTCGACGGACCCACAGTTCTGAAACAAATTTACCCTTTGCATTAAGAAGGCCTGCAAGCATGGAATGGTCACAATCAAGGCTTTTAATATCATTCGTTAGTTGGCCATTGAGAAAACGAAGAGCATCTTTACCTGAGACTTTGAGTAAAGCGCGTTCTTTTATCGGATACCAGGTGATACTCATAGATTGAGAATGATGAACTAAAACTATCAATCTAAGTGCAGCTATCTATACCACGCTTACCAAGCCTGCTCTACAAGATAAGAGACGATTTGATCGGCAAGTTTACCGATAGCGTCTTCTTGACCTTGACGCTCGCTTTCTTGAAAATCATTTTGCACAAAAAAAACGCTTTCACCTTCTATCAAGCGCCTAGGGAGGAGAAGCACATCAGATCGATTTTTTAATACGACATCTGCTTTCAGCCGAGATTGATATTGAGCTGTGCGATTTATCGATTCTCGAATCGAGCGCAGTGGTGTCCGGTAATTCTCGCGTATCACGACTTCTAAAAAAGCATCCGCATCAGATAAACATGCAAGCTTAAAACGCCCATCCTCCTCAATCCGATGCATGAGCGCATGGCCTAACGCCACTCCAAGCCCTGGCTCTGTAGTCAGATTCTTGGGTGGATGAACAAAGATCGTTTTAACACCTTGCAGACCAGAATCGACAAGGTTGCCAACCTGATATCCAGCACAACCAAGGAAAAAAAAGAGAATAAATAGAAAACAGACGGAAGACGGAACCCAATTCGCTACTCCCATGAAAAAGTGTCTAAAAATTATAATCAACGTTTTTTCTCTCTACTCTTACCCGTGACCGATGATGGGAAGTCTGAAGATAACGAAGGGACTTTTTGCTTTATGCGTTGTCTCTCAACTATGCTTCGCAGTTCATCGATTTTTCTCTGAGCAATCTTCGCATCTTCTGACTCGGGCATTTGTTGAATCACATCGTTATAATAGATATAAGCGGCCTCGTAGTTTTTTTGTTTCTCGTAAAACCGCGCAATGTTTAAAGAGCTCTCCGCACTTAATCCCTTAAGTCGGCTAATGTGCTGACGCGCCTGCGGGGCTTTTTCGCTTGTAGGGTATCGAATCAGAAATTCTTCGAACGCTTCAAGCGCCTTTTGCGCGGCACTCTGATCATAATCAGACTTTTGAGAGGCTCTTAGCCAAGCGTATCCGATCTGATACTGCGCATCATCAGCAATATCATCCGCCGGATACCTCTCCAACACTCGGTTATAAGCCGCTACGGCCTCGATATAACGGCTCATATTTTCCATTGCTAAACCCGCTTTATATTGCGCTTCAGGAGCAAACCGACTAAACGGCGCTGTCCTGACGATTCCTTCAAATATTTCGACCGCCTTTTGATAATCTGCACCAAGTGGTATTTTTAATAGTCGTCTCTTCTCCCCTGCTAAATAAAGGTTACCGATAGCCATCTGCCGCTCTAGAGCTTGATTGAAAAATTCACTGTTGGGGTATTTTTGGAGCATTGTATTATAAGCGCGGTAAGCATCCCAAAAGGCCCCTCGTTTTTCTAGGCACTGACCTATTTTGAATTGTGCCTCCGGAGCCATGAATGATAGCGGCCATCTCCGAATCAAACTACGATAGGCTTTCAAAGCATTATCATAATCCCCTTTTTCAAAATAACGATTGCCGATTTCAAGTTGCTCTCTTGAGCTAGTTGCTGCAGCAATTTCTCCACTTTCATCAACCCACCCTTCGCCCGGGCGCCACACCAATCCTGCCTCAAGAGTTAATGCACCGCAAAAAATTAAAACATTCAGCAATACAATCTCTAAAAAAAACTTCATCATGGAAATTTATATTTCATCAGCGCCATCGGTCAAGCCGCGTAGGATAAAAAACGAGAATTCTATCGTTTTTCTTGTTGCTTCATCCGCTCACGATCTAACCATGCTTTGCAAATAGCCTTCATCCTTCCTAGAACATAATAAGAAGTCTGACTGCGCAACCTCACCAACTCTGCCCCTACAATCTTCGGAACAAAATCCGCCGGCACGTCCAAAACTGTCTCCGGTTTTTCATTGTCCAACCCCTTACATAATATCGCAGTCATCGCACGGGTTAAGGTCTGCACCTCAGGACCCAGAGAGACATAGAAGTGTGCGCCTTGCTGAACGGGATCTATCTTGAGAAAAATCCCTACCGTATCTGTGCATTCTTCATCCTTACGAACGTCTTCCAGATCAAACACCATCCCTTCCCGTGGAGCATAACGCTTAGCGCTATCCGCATAATTAATTAAATTTTCACGCCGCTCCTCATCAGATAGACCCTGAAAAAATTGAACAATCTTATTGAGCTTTTCAGGATAACAACTTGTAGCGCTCTCAAGTTCCCGACTCATCTTCGGCTCCATTCATATATGCAAAGGTAAAAATTCTCACAATGCCCAATCCCAATCTTTCCACACCGGCTCAATACCGCGCGCCTGCAAAGCCAGTGCCACCTCTCCAGCAGACCGTTCATCCGATATTACAAACTGCTCGGTAGCCTCTGCATGGCGCCTTTGATCCATAGCCAAGTCGACCCTTCTGCCGCGCTCTGTCAGATGCAAATTATCACGTCCAGCTCCAGTATATCCTCCCGGCTCAGTGTGAGAACCTGCACTCATCATCGTAACCCCAAGTGTCATCAGTTGGTCGCGCAGAGCAGCAGGCTCACGGGTCGACAAAACTATACCGACCTGTGGAAAAACAATTCGGAGTGTCAAAATCATACGGACCAACGTCTCATCTGACACAGGAAACTTCGGTTCGTATCCTCCTGCGGCCGGTCTCAGACGCGGCAAAGAAATCGTCAACTGAGAACGCCAAGCTCGCCGCAACAAATACTCCACGTGAGCACTCAGCGCCAACATCTCTGTCTCCCACGGAGCTAACCCCAAAAGTGCACCAACACCAATTCGACGAAATCCAGCCTGGCTTCCCCTCGACGGACAATCTAGCCTCCAATCAAAATTACGCTTAGGCCCCGCCGTATGTAAGGTCGCATAAATTTCACGGTGATACGTTTCTTGATATACCACTAGCCCTTCAGCTCCCGCTCCAACTATCGGAACATATTCATCCACCTCCATCGGCCCTACTTCAATCGCTACACTCGGCATCCACTTCCTCGCTCTTTCAACGCACCGGACCAGATAATCTTGCGAAACAAATTTAGGATGTTCCCCAGCCACCAATAAAACGCTCCGAAACCCTTCTCTCCAAAGGTGCTTAACCTCAGCCTCGACCTCATCGACCGAAAGCGTCACACGAAAAATCGGATTATCCCGAGAAAACCCACAATAGGCACAATTATTAATGCATTCATTGGACAAATAAACTGGCGCAAAAAGCCTCATTGTCCGGCCGAAATATTGGCGAGTCAAACGCCATGCCTCAGCCGAAAGCGCTTCATTACTGCATGCCGAATCAAAAAGCAGTTTCTCTACCTTCTTTACCTTAGGCCAACTCTTCCATTGCCCACTTCGAAATACCTCAGAAAATTCCACACGATTTAATCTACCTAAACGATAAATTTATGCAAACCTCTAGCCAGTAATTCCTCTTGCTAACAAAGTATAATCAGCATATTCTATCCAATTGGGGGCGACATGGCTTCGATTTGACCATGTGATAGCTCGTGGCAAGCCGAGGACTAAACAGGCCGCCTCGTAAATCCGCCTGTTTAAAAGAAAAATGCCAACAGAAATGTGGCTAGCGAGGCAAACCTCGCTCTCGCGGCTTAATTAGCCCCGCGAGCGTCATTGAAGCCGATTTCGGCTAAGCTTCAATGGCGTGTATGAAGCCGAAATTGTGGTTGCAGTTCGCGTTCTGACTTCAGCCACTCTTAACCAACAGAACGCTAGGCCGAAATAGCGTCGCGACTACATTTCGGCCGAAACTACTCGCGACTAAGCTTGTAGTCACGAACTAAAGCTCGGTCAAAGACGCGGGTTCGATTCCCGCCGCCTCCATTTTTACTCCCCCACATATCCATACTCACTGCCCCCACTGCATAGTCTCAATAAATGCAAATTACTTGCGTTTGCACAATTTTTGTTTTATTTTGGCAAACGCTATGAACACGAAATTCACTTACCTAGTCACACTACTGGTTACTCTCCTGCCTGCTTCACAGATGGCTGACGCTCATCAAGGTCATCCCCACCATCGCCATCAGCCGCCTACCGGCGTATCCACAAACCATAAAGAAAAATTTAAGCAAAAATGGTGGGCAATCGGCCTCGAGACTGGCGCACATACAAAAAATTTTCATCATGGATTACGAGAGCCTCGTAAAGGCGGTGCCTACTATTTCGCTCCTTTCATCCAACTAACCGATCACGTCACGATCGGCGGTGCTAGCACCCTCGGCACCCATAAATACTACACTGCATGGGATGCATACGTGAATTTCTCATATGAATACAAGAAATGGCTGGGAGAAATCGGCTACAGTTTCCGGAGAAGACAGCCTGGGGATTTTAAGCCCAAAAAGCACGATGCTCATCACCATCATGATGATCACGACGATGACGATGATGAGGATCACCACTCAGACGAAGAAAAGTCTTCAGAAAAACACCATGGCAAATATCATGACGACCACTCCTTCAATTTCGGCCTTTCCTACCTCGGTTTCCCCTACATAGTTCCCTCAATTCATGGTCACTGGATATTCAGAGAGAACGTTCTTTACCTAGATCCTGCCATAAACGCCTACATCCCGCTGATCCAATCAAAGAAAGGCTCCAGCTCACTGATCCTCAACCCAGCTATTGAATTCGGGATCAGAGCTTATGAGTCTAAGAAATCAAGGGATGAGCACGCCGACGATCATCACCATAGCAGTCATGAGCATCCCCACCACTTACACCACACAGTCTTCAGATTGCAGTTGGACTATTCACCTAACTCTTTCGTTACGATATCACCTTATTTTGCCCAGCTTGTCCCGCTGGAAAGCAGTCCGGATGGCCTCCAAACCTTTGGAGGAATAAAAATACGCTTCATCTACTGATACGTCTCCTTATTTCCGCCAAATCTCAGGCCACAGGTTCAGAGCAAGACGGAAGCTCTCCGGCATCAACGTGTAACCAACATGCCCTTGCGGGAAACAAGCATAATGCGAGCCTTTCCACATACGATGGAGCTGCTCGATTTCATACGCAGGCGTCACTTCATCATACTCCCCGGCTACGAGCAACACGTCGCGAGGTTCGCAATGCAAGCTCATATACCTCGGACAGCATAACCTAAAGTGCGGCTCAGCATCTGAAAGTTTTATCCCAACTTGTCTCAATTTCCGCTGAATAACTCTCGATGCCGGAGAGCTCCAAATGCCGCTCTCCACATTGATCATCGGTTCAACGAGAATAACCCGTTTCAATCGCCTTTCCACTGCTCCTAGCACACTCAATATCCAGCCTCCATAACTCGTTCCCCACCCCCCTATTTCAGTGCATCCCTGTCTCTCCAGCCAATCACAGAGACTGCGGAGTTCGATCACACATTGCCGCAGACCCTCCACATTACGTATAAGATCTGCTGTGATCGCAAGCTCCCCTGACCACTTTCCGCGCGGTCTGCGAGCATAGTGGTAAGGCAAATGCACAAATACTGCGTTCCACCCTAGCTCATTCAATCTACTTGCCCACCGGCGGTAACCCCAATCACTCACAGACATTAATCCATGAGCAATAAGCATCGTCGGAGCCTTCCATCCAGCCTTGCAAGGATAAAGGTCATAGTGAGCCGTATCGTTTTCAACATATCCAGTTGCCAAAGGGCTCACTTGAATCAAGCGGCGTTGTCCCCGCATCGCCCACATGGGTCGCCATGCTTTAGGCATAGCATAGTAATCGTCCAGGGTGGCTCCTCTCCAACTATCGATATATTTGCAAAATCGCTCTCGATACTGATCGTCTAATGAATTTCGCAGATGCAGAAGATGAATTGCAGAGAAACTAAGTTCATCAAATACCTTGGCCTGCCATTGCTTCAATTGCTTTGATATTTTAAACCCTTCTTTATACTGCATCACGTGTCACAACGCGTTCTTATCATAGGAGCAGGCATCGGTGGTCTCGCAACTGCAATCCGCCTTGCTCACGCCGGCTACACTGTTGAGATATGGGAAAAAAACCAGACACCTGGAGGTAAAGCTCAAGAGTTCCGTCACCTCAATTTTCGATGGGATATAGGCCCATCTTTAATCACAATGCCCCACCTACTCCGTGACCTCTTTGCTCTGTGTGGACGGCCACTAGAACGCTATCTCGATTTAATCCGGCTCAACCAAATCTGCCGATATTTTTGGTCTGATGGCCACCAAATCGATGAAAACGCGCAGTTCTTCAAAGATCCTCAGGTCACCAAATTTCTGAACTACGCCCGGGCTCTGTATGAACTGGCCGAGCCAACTTTCTTACGCCACCCTCCTGATCGCTGGATTCAACGCATACAGTGGCACGATTTCATACTGCTGCGCCACCTTCCCAAAATATGCAACTTGCAAACATTAGCCGAAAAGGTGAACAGTTTCTTCCAAGACCCCCATCTGCGACAACTCTTTCATCGTTATGCCACCTATAATGGTTCATCACCATTTCGCGCCCCTGCAGCATTTAATATTATCCCCTATGTCGAGTATCGCTTTGGCGCTTGGTATCCCAAAGGTGGAGTTGCTCGCATCCCTCAAGCTCTAGCACAACTTGCCAAAGAGCTAGGAGTTTCTATTCACTATGGTCGCCACGTCGCACGATTTCAAAACGGTGAAATCATCTCCTACGAGGGACATCGTATCACGCCGGAAATCATCGTTGCAAACACCGACGTGATCCAGGCCCACCGCACATGGCTTCGCCCTTACACCTCAAAAGCACAACAAATGGATATTGCCTCCAAAGAGCTATCATGCTCCGCTTATATCCTTCTCTTGGCTGTGGAAGGCCAAGAGGAGAGACTAGAGCATCACAACATTTTCTTCTCCGATAACTACGAGCAAGAGTTCGACGAGATATTCAACCAAAAATGTCTCCCTACTGACCCCACAATCTACCTTTCCATCACTGCCAGGACTGATCCTCAAGACGCTCCGCCTCACCACGATAACTACTTCATTCTGATCAATGCTCCTTCTACTGCCGCTCTATACTCCTTCCCTAAGACGCTAGACGAATATGACGCAGCGATCATCGATCGTCTTGAACACACCTTCAACATCACATCTCTGTCGAAACGAATCCAGTTCCGCCATCGCATCACTCCGCTGGACATCTCCATTAGAGATTCCACATACCTCGGAAGCCTCTACGGATGGGCATCCCACAGCATAATCACATCCCTATGGCGTCCTCCCATTCAAGCTTCCAATCCTCGTAACCTATTCTTTGTCGGTGGCACAACACATCCAGGCGGAGGCATCCCTATGGTTATTCTCAGTGCACAGATGGTTGCAGAAAGAATCATGGAACAATTTCCACTAGACGCCTCCGAAAGCTAAATTCTCTACTCAAAATGCCATCAAGATTCTCAAAACTAGAAATTACAGCTCTCGCCCTTTATTTAATTTGGACCCTATGCGGGCTTATTACAGTTAGCCTGAAAATCAACCACGAGACAATAGATAACATCAACTTCAAAGCTTTTTCCGAACGCCTCTTTCACCTACCCCTTCACAAGGCGTCGCTCCACTGGCTCTTACGTTGGGGCGATACAATTATGATTTTCCTCGCTGCTTTGAATGCACATCTCCTTGCGATCCGACACTGGGGCGTTAGTCAAGCACGCCGTTGGGCTGCGCTAGTGTGTATAATCACTGGTTCAGTAGAATCATGCGGCACTCTTACTGGGATCCCATTTGGGCACTATGTTTACACCGACGTATTAGGAATGAAACTCATGGGCGTTCTTCCGTTGGCCATCCCTCTAGCATGGTTAGCACTATTAACCTCATGCCTCATGCTCATCCGAGGCCTTTTCCCCTATGCATCCCCCATCTCACAAACGGTCGCTACGGCGACTCTAGTCACATTTATCGATTGGATACTAGAGCCTTATGCCGTCGAAATACGCGGCTACTGGCGATGGATCGATACTGAAGGAAATGCAGTAGATTTTATCCCAATCCAAAATTACCTTTCATGGTGGGTTCTGAGCGCGACGCTTGTCTTCTTTTCACCAAGAGAAATTCTAAAGTCTGCGGATCCCCGTCCCTGGCTGATTCCGGGAGCAATGGTCTTGCTTTTCATCACTGCACGCCTATTCACCTAAAAAGCTAGACCCCAAAAAATTCTGCGAATTTGATTTTTTTTTCTACGCAAATTTCAAAAGATGTTTTAAATCATTCTCTGGAATGATACACGCCACTATCACTGTGATGCCCAAACAAAACATCCTCGATCCGCAAGGAAAGGCTGTTCAGAACGCACTACACGCACACGGAATGACCTGTGTCGAAGACGCACGCGTTGGGAAACTTATCGAGTTAAAAATTTCTGGCACCAATCGCTCACTCACAGAGGCTAAGCTCCACACACTATGCCAAGAGCTGCTTTCAAATCCTGTAATAGAAGATTATCACCTTAAGCTTTCCTCTCCCGAAGCCCCAAGCGATTTGGAAAACACCGATGACACTCACTCTCCACATTACGCCAGCCGTTTGATAGAAAAAATAAATGCTTTAGATTCTACACAAGCTACTCGAATGACTCATAATCGCCACTCACGTCCACTGCGCTCGAAGAGCCAACCTCAAGCATCTACACGTTCTTTTTCCAGCAAGGAGGTTACGCAACAAACCAAAAAGAAAGGCACACCTATGCCCACTGCAAAAAAATCCGCCGCTAAAAAAGCTGGCGCTAAAAAGCCTGCGGCCAAAAAAGCAGCAGCAAAAAAGAAATCGTCAGCTAAAAAATCCTAATAGAGTCTCGAGCGGCTCATCCGACGCCCACGCAGAGCAATCATGCGTATCGCCGTCATCCAATTTCCTGGATCAAACTGCGACCAAGATTGCCTCTACGTGGGCGAACATATTTTAAAAACCCCAACTTACCTTGTCTGGCATAAGGAAACCTCCCTTCAAGATGCTGACCTAGTCATTTTGCCTGGAGGCTTCTCCTACGGAGATTACCTTCGATGCGGAGCAATTGCGCGTTCAGCTCCCATCATGAAAGCTATCGAAGAGCATATCCAAAAAGAAAGATTCGTTCTCGGCATCTGTAACGGCTTCCAAATTCTATGTGAAGCACGCATCCTCCCAGGCGCTCTTGTGCGTAATGCCTCACGACATTTTCGATGTGAGGAAGTCTATCTCCGAGTCGAAAACACCCAAAACCCGTTCCTCTGCCTAGCCGCTAAAAATCAGATTCTCAAGCTTCCGATCGCACACGGAGAAGGTTGCTATATCGACCATAAAACTAACTTGCGTCAGAGCCTCCGACACAATCAAATTGCCCTTCGCTACTGCGATTCAGGGGGCGTTCCTACCCCCGCTTCCAACCCAAACGGTTCAATTGAAAATATTGCAGGACTACTAAATAGAAAAGGCAACGTGCTAGGACTCATGCCACATCCCGAAAGAGCCTGCGAGGAAATCCTTGGCAATACAGACGGCCTTCTAATTTTTCAATCACTTCTCCACTGGCACAAAAAGAAACGATCCATGGCTGCGTCCTCATGAATCCACCCATCCCTGACGCCGTCATTACACGTCACGGCTTAACTTCAGAGGAATATCAACGTATTTACTCTATTCTAGGGCGTCACCCCAATCTTACCGAACTCGGCATCTACTCCGTAATGTGGAGTGAACATTGCTCATATAAAAATTCCAAGCCTGAACTCAAAAAATTCCCTACTCGTGCCCCACAGATTCTCGTTCCTGCAGGCGAAGAGAACGCTGGCGTCGTGGACATCGGTGACGGCTGGGCTGTCGCCTTCAAAATCGAATCTCACAATCATCCGAGTGCTGTTGAACCTTTTCAAGGTGCTGCCACAGGTGTTGGTGGAATTATCCGCGACATTTTTACAATGGGCGCTCGCCCTCTTTTTTTAATGAACTCTCTGCGCTTCGGCGAAATACGCGGAGATAACAAGGAGGCCAAAAAAAATCGTCGCTTACTCTCCGGTGTCGTCGCAGGAATCGCCCACTACGGCAACTGTGTTGGTCTTCCGACAATAGGGGGTGAGCTTCAGTTCGACCCATCATACAATCACAATCCTCTCGTAAACGTCTTTTGTCTCGGCATTTTGCAGCATCGTGAAATCAGGCGCGCACGTGCACAAGGAGAGGGTAATCCTGTGTTTTATGTCGGCGCTCATACCGGGCGTGACGGTCTCGCAGGAGCCGCGTTTGCCTCCAAAGATCTAACGGAGGACTCCAAAGCAGAACGCCCAGCTGTCCAAGTCGGTGATCCATTTATGGAAAAATTATTAATGGAGGCATGTCTTGAACTTTTTCAAACCACAGATGCTGTTGTAGGCGTCCAAGACATGGGCGCAGCAGGATTGACATGCTCAACGTGCGAGACCGCTGCACGGGCAGAGATGGGCATAGAAATTGAGCTGCAAAAAGTGCCGCAGCGAGAACCAGGGATGACGCCTTATGAAATCATGCTTTCCGAATCTCAAGAACGCATGCTGATCATCGCTCAAAAAGGTCGCGAAAAAGAAGTGCTGCAGGTCTTTCAAAAATGGGAGATTCCGGCAGCAGAGATTGGCTACGTTACATCGGATGGGATGCTTCGCGTTAAAGATAAAGGAAAAACCGTTGCAGAAATCCCAGCACGCTCGTTGACTGAGGATGCTCCTGTCTATCATCGTGAAGCTTGTCCTCCGCGTTATCTTCGCTCACTTGAATCTATGACTATCCCGACCGATGACTCCATCGAGCATTGCAGTGAGGCTATACTTAGGCTTTTGAGAGCGCCTTCGATAGCATCAAAACGATGGGTCTATCGCCAGTTCGATCACCAAGTCAAACTCGGCACAGTTATTCTCCCAGGCGGTGATGCAGCAGTGTTTCGTGTCTTGTGTGGTGGAAAATGGAAATATCTTGCGGCAACAATAGACTGCAACGCACGATATTGTTACCTCAATCCTCGCCGCGGAGCTCAGCATGCCGTTGCAGAGGCCGTGAGAAATCTCGCTTGTGTCGGAGCCCGTCCTCTTGGTGCCACGGATAATCTTAATTTTGGTAACCCTTATGACCCAGAAATATTCTGGCAACTCCGAGAGTGTGTTGAAGGCATGGCAGAAGCTTGCCAGCATTTTGGAATCCCGATTACGGGTGGAAATGTCAGCTTGTATAATCAATCTCCGAATGGGGCGATTGATCCCACTCCTACATTTGGACTAGTTGGATTAATCGAAGACGAAAAGATGATCACCCGCCAAAGCCTCAATGCTTCGGTAGATGAGTTGCTTCTTCTTGGATCTTGGGGAGATGAAATAGGGGCTAGCATCTACGCCTATGAAATTCATGGGTTAAAAGCAGGTTCAGTCCCTAGGATCAATTTAGAATTCGAGAGAGCCATCACACAATTCTTGCTCGAGCTCATCCATCACGGTTGGATTCGAATGGCGCACGATTTAAGTGAGGGCGGACTCGCTGTGGCGGTAGCAGAATCCTACATTCAGGATTCGAGTGCTTCGTCTCTGACGATCGAAGTGCCAGAGGAATTGTCTCTTTGTCTGACATTATTCAACGAGACTGCATCAAGAATATTGATTGGTATTTCACAGCATCATCTCTTGGCTGTCCTAGATCTGGCTCAGCATCGGGGGATGCCTTGTTTACGATTAGGTCGATACGAAAAAAACACGTGCGAAAATCCATCACTCCATTTTTTACAGGGCACACGTCGTTTATCGCTACCTAAACAAGAATTAATCGAAGCTTATGAGTCGCCTTTACCGCGGTTGATGGAAGGATTTGATTCGATTTGACTTTATTTTAGGTGCGAGGCGCTCGACGACGTTTCAAGTGAAGTTGGACTAGCGAGCGGGCGAGCACTGCTTGCGTCGCCTCGAGCTCCTCACCTTTTAAAGCCTGCGAGCGGATAGCTTCTTCTGCCCGCTTGATCGCTTCTTCGACTGTCTTTTCGTTTATGTCGCTCTCTTTTACGGCAGTATCTGTAGCCAGAGATACCTGTTTTCCAGTGATCTCTGCGAAGCCTTCGCCAATTGCATACTCATAATACTTTCCTTCACGACGAACGCGCAGCTCGCCCGGCTTCACTTGCACAATCATTGGAATGTGCCCAGGCAGAACCTCCATTTCTCCTTCGACAGCGGGCAGGACAACACTTTCGACTTCTTCGTCTAGCACACTGCCATCTGGAGTGACGACACGAACTTGCAGAGTGGCCATGGAGCTTTAGTAGCCTTTCTTTTGAGCCTTGGCAAGAAGCCACTCTACTCGATGCGGCGCAATTTCTCTCAAGGGTTCTATAACAAAGGAGCGCAAATGAGCCCTAGGATGAGGAATGATGAGCTGTGGGGTCTCGATCTCCAAATTATCAAAGTAAATTATATCAAGATCGATTGGGCGTGGGGCGTTTTTTGAACGCTTAAGCGGCCGTCCCGACTCGTGTTCATAATTTTGGAGGTGAGTCAATAGCTCTTCAGGTGTTCCTGCCCACTCCATCTCAGCGACTGTATTAACAAAGAGCGGTGAGCCTGGCGGACAATCTTCAGGTTCAGTGAGGATTGGGCGTGCGACTCGGATTTTTTTTTGAAAAGCGAGATGAGTGAGAAATAAGACTGCTTTTTCGATTTGCCCCTGGGGATTATCCAAGTTTGATCCTAGAGCGATCCCTACTATGTGAGTGGGCTGTTGCATCATCGCGATTAACTTTCGGAGAGACCAAGAACGTCTTGCATATCGTAAGGACGGTTGAGTCGAGCTTGAGCGGTATTTGATTGAGCCTTCATTGTCTGCCATTTTTCGAGAGCCCATTGCGCTGCATAGAGGGCTCCGGAAGCAAAAATCTCACGACTTGAGGCTTTGTGAGTTAGTTCCAACCTTTCACCGGTAGCAGCAAACATAACGGTATGTTCTCCTACTATATCTCCGCCTCTTAAAGCATGCACACCAACTTGATTGGTTGGACGAACTCCCACTTCGCCTTCTCGGCCGTGGGATACAGCTTCAGGCGGAAGCTCGTTAATTTTCAAAAGAATATCCAGTAGCTTTCGTGCCGTCCCGCTTGGCGCATCTACTTTCTGTCGGTGATGCATTTCGATAATTTCACAGTCATAGCCTTTGTTTTTGAGCACCTTCGCCGCAATTTCTGTGAGATAGAAAAGAAGATTTACACCGACAGAAAAATTTGCGGAATAGACTACGGGAAGAATCGAGGCGAGGCGGTAGATGGTTTGCTTCTCCTCTGCGGTGTGGCCTGTCGTGCCGATTACCAAAGGTTTCTTAAATTGCTCTGCATGCTGACAAACTTGTGGGGTAGCGGTGTGATGGGCAAATTCAATGATGACATCAGCCTGCTGGATGCCTGCGCCAAGGTCATCGCCTTGATCGAGGGGGATAGCTCGCGCAAAAGAATTCGATGAGAGGCGCATCAAAACTTGCCCCATTCGCCCGCGAGCTCCGACGATAGCTACTGTGTGTTGAGAAGTCATGTATAGTCGCCAAGGGTTTAGGGGTTAAAGGCCTAGCATTTTTAATGTAACCTCAAGTTTGTTGTAGTTTGCTTGTTGCATCGGGACGAGAGGTAAGCGGACTTCAGGAGTCATCCAGCCTTTTCGAGAAAGTGCCATTTTGATAGGGACAGGGTTGGTTTCGATAAACAAATCACGAAAGAGCGGATACAGTTTGCGGTGCCATTGCTCGGCTTCTGTTATCCGGCCTTCGTTCCAAGCTTTCCAGAGCGACACGAGTTCACGTGGGATGAGGTTGCTGGCGACACTAATGACCCCTCTTGCTCCGACGCTTAGAAAGGGCAAAGTTAAGCTGTCATCACCGGATAAGATGACAAAAGAATCACTGAGGACCTGTCGAAGTTGACTCACACGATCGACTGACCCTCCCGCTTCCTTGATGCCGATAATATTTGGGCAGGTGCGAGCCAGCGTTGCGACAGTCTCGACAGCTATCTCAATTCCGCAGCGGCTCGGAATGCTGTAGAGAATCTGTGGAATTGGAGAAGCCTTGGCGATAGCCGTAAAGTGGGCTATGAGGCCTGATTGTGTAGGTTTGTTGTAATAAGGAGCTACAAGCAGGACTGCATCTGCTCCTTTTCGTTGAGCCTCTTGAGTTAACTCGATGGCTTCTTGAGTCGAATTCGAACCAGTGCCTGCAATGACTTGTATGCGTTTACGGACAAATTTAATGGTCTGCTCAATGACTCGGATATGCTCTTGATGCGTGAGTGTGGGCGATTCGCCGGTTGTGCCGACTGGGACGACACCAGAGACTCCTGCCGCAATCTGCTCCTCAATGAGCTTTTCAAGGGCTGGGAAATCGATCTGGCCGGCTCGAAATGGGGTCACTAAGGCAGTGTAAATTCCTTGGAGTTGAAGAGGCGAGTTCATAGAAGGCTTATCATTAAACGGTTAAATTTCAATTGTGCCATGGAAAACGGTTTCAGCAGGGCCTTGAAGGCTGAGATGGATAAAATCGCCAGTGGAGTTTTTTTCAAAAACAACTATCAAGGTTGCTTCACCAGCAACATCGACGAGGATCGGGGACGGAGCGCCTTGAGTCAGGTGATAAATCAAGGCTGAAGCGACTACCCCAGTGCCACAGGCTAGGGTTTCTGCTTCTACCCCGCGCTCGTAAGTGCGAATTTTGAGATGACCAGGGCTGAGTATGGTGGCGAAATTCACGTTGGTGCCCGCAGGCCGAAATACCGCATGATGCCGTAGAGCAGAGCCGAGGCGAGCTACATCCACGAGATCGAGTTCATCCGTAAAGGTGACAAAATGAGGCACGCCTGTATTAATCGAGTGGCCAAATATTGTCTCTTCGGCAAGCTGAACAGACCGATTCAAGACCAAATCGTGCGGCGGAGGAAGATCTATCGCTATCGTGTTATCTTCTTTGTAAACTGCAGTGATATTTCCAGCGGGAGTGCTGAATGTAACATAATTGGGGTTTTTGCGAGGAAAATTTTTGGTGAATTGAGCGAAGCATCGTGCTCCATTGCCACACATCTCAGCTTCTCCTCCGTCGGAGTTGAAGTAGCGCATGCGGTAATCTACGGCTGCAGGTTCATCCGCTCTCTCTACGAGTAAAAGCCCATCAGCACCGATACCGAAGTGACGATGGCATAGCCGAGCAATCATTTCCCTGGTGAGATTGAATTGACCTTCACGATTATCTATGGCGATGAAATCATTGCCTGCGCCATTGAGCTTGGTGAAGGGGACCTTCATGAGGCGGAGTTAACCTGAGATTGCTTATTGATGAGCAGCTGCTAGCTCCTGACGGGCTCTTTCGGGAAGCTTTTCAGGGGGCTCAGTCTGCATGATGTGATCCTTCAGAGCACCAGGGACACTGTATTCGTATGGGCCATGATAGACGGTAGGCAAAGTCGGACCGAAGTTGCCGTGCGGTGGAGGAGAAGGCACCGTCCATTCGAGAGTGTTAGCATTCCATGGGTTGATAGGGGCTTTCTTGCCGCGCTTTAGGCTGACGAAGAAGTTGTAGATTAAGATAAATTGCACAAACCCCAGTGCAATGGCACTGAGTGTGACAAATTGGTTGATCGGTTGCAAGGGGCGTAGATGCTCGTAAAGCGTGGGATCGGCGATTCTTCGCATCATGCCCCCGAGACCAAGATTGTGCATCGGGAAGAATGTGAAGTTCATCAATATAAACGATAAAATCACATGAATTTTTCCGAGTGTCTCATTCATCATTCGTCCGAACATTTTGGGATACCAGTAATACAATCCCGCAAAGGCTCCAAAAAGGCTGCCTCCGAAGAGGACGTAGTGTATGTGCGCCACGATGAAGTAGGTATGATGAACGAAAAGGTCCACAGTTGTCGTCGCTATGAAAATCCCCGATAGGCCCCCAATGACAAACATCGAAATGAAGCATATCGCGCTAATCATGGCCGACGTAAATCGAATCGAGCCTCCCCACAGTGTGCCGAGCCAGTTGAATGTCTTTATTGCAGAGGGCACAGCGATTAAAATGGTAGAGAAGGAGAATACAGAAGAGAGCGTCAAGCTCATACCACTCACATACATGTGATGTCCCCATACGATAAACCCTAGAAAACCAATCACCGCCATTGCATAGACCATAGCTTTGTAGCCAAAAATCGGTTTGCGCGCAAAGACGGGCAAAACCTCAGACACAAGGCCCATAGCCGGAAGAATCATGATGTAAACTTCAGGATGTCCAAAAAACCAAAATAGGTGCTGCCAGAGCAGCGGCTGGCCGCCGGTCAAACGCACAGCAGTTTCGCCCGCTTCTTTAGCATAGGGTGTAAAGAAGTGCGTGCCAAAATTTAGATCAAACATCAACATCACGGCAGCGGCGGAAAGCACAGGCACGGCAAGCAAAAGCAAAATTGAGGTGATAAACAACGCCCACACCGTCAACGGCATGCGAAAGAGCGTCATCCCTGGCGCCCGCATGTTCAGTATGGTTGTGATGTAGTTCACAGCGCCCGCGATGGACGCCAATCCGTTTACAAATAATCCTAAGCACCACAGAGTCTGACCTTGCGCCGTCAAATTATAAGCGGCCACTGTGCTTAGCGGCGCATATGCCGTCCATCCAGAATTCGCGGCGCCGCCAGGGACAAAGAAGCTGTAGCACAAAATCACACCAGAGGTAAAATAAAGCCAATATGACAATTCGTTGAGCAACGGAAACGCCATATCTCTTGCTCCAATTTGCAGAGGGATCAGAAAGTTTCCGAAGGCCCCAATCAACAGCGGCATAATCACGAGAAAGACCATCACCGTGGCATGCATTGTGAAAAGCATGTTATAAAACCCCGGTGAAATCGCTCCTTCGACTGCGTATGGCTCAGGAATCAGCCGTCCAATAAGAGGAAATCCAGTGCCTGGAAAACCCAGTTGCCAGCGCAAGATTAGAGCCAGACCGCCTCCGAGGAAAAGAAACGCGAGGCTGGTGAAAAGATATTGATATCCGATGATTTTGTGGTCGTAACTCCAAAGATATGACCAAATAGTTTTCTTCTGATGCGAATCATCAGGATGATGGATGGTCTGATCACTGTGAGGTTCGACGGCTGCTATGCTAGACATAACATCCCCAGAGAATGTTCATCTTCGTAGAAAAATCAATGCTAACTTCAAATTCCTAAGCTTATCAATCCTGGCTAGTTCACATTCTGCAGACTGCCTCTGGAACGAGTATCGCATTTCCAAGCTAAGAGTGGCATGGTAAACAGGTTTTAGTGAACACACCTACAACGTCATCTAAACCTCCCTCTTCACCCTCCATCTGGGCTTTTGATCTGGGCATCACTTCGATTGGCGAAGCTGTTCGTGAGGGGACGAAATTCAAGCATATCGCTTCGCTTCTAATTCCTGAAGATTTTGCCGAAACAAAAAACGCCGCCGCCCGCCGCCGCATGTTCCGGACGCGCCTAGCCCA